>JALYFY010000746.1 GCA_030777385.1 Pseudomonadota bacterium
TCTCCACGCCGGTGGCGGTCTCCATGAAGGTTCTGCCGCGCCAGGACATCAAGGACATCGCCCAGGTGGTGCAGGAGCAGCTGAACAAGGCGGGCTTCAAGGTCGAGCTGATCAACCAGGAGCAGGGGCAGTTCATCCAGGATTGGCGCAACAGCAACTTCGACATGTTCGCCTCCCTCAATGCGGGCCAGCCGGATCCGGACGAGTATTTCTACCGCACCTTCCGCACGGGCGGCTCGACCAACGTGTTCAAGTATTCCGATGCGGAGATCGACGGCCTGCTCGACCAGGCCCGCACTCAGGGGGATCAGGCCGCCCGCAAGACGGCCTACGACAAGGTGCAGCAGAAGCTCGCCTGCTCGGGTCCCGCGGCCCACCTGACCTACGGCACCCTGTTCTCGGCCATGAACAGCAAGCTGCAGGGTTATGAGGTTATGCCGACCCGGTCGCTTCTGGCCCTGCGCAACGCCTCCTACTAGGAGCCGATCATTGCCCCGGCGCTGCATTCGCGCAGCGCCGGGGCTTTTTTCCCGAGAGCCTGTCCCGCATGAACCGAGTCCTGCTCGCGCGCCTCATCGATCTGATCATCGTCCTTTTCGGCGTGTCGATCATCGTGTTCCTGATGATCCGGCTCATTCCCGGCGACGCTGTGGCGATCATGCTGGGAGCGAACAGCGAAGTTACCCCTGAGCGCATAGCGGAGCTCAACCGCCGCATCGGTCTCGACCGCCCCATCGTCGAGCAATACTTTCTCTGGGCAGGCGCTGCCCTTCGCGGCGATTTCGGCACGTCCCTCTGGACCGGCCGGCCGGTCGCGGGAGAAATCCTCCTGCATCTGTGGCCGACCCTGGAGCTTACTCTCCTGTCTCTCCTCATCGGCGCGGTGCTGGCGGTGCCTGTCGGGTGCCTGATGGCGCAGACGCGCGGCGGTGCTGCGGATGTGATCATGCGCGTGAGCGCCATCGCCGGCCTGACGATCCCCTCCTTCTGGCTGGGCATCGTGCTGATTCTGCTTCTCTCCAGCTGGGCGCCGGGCTTCGCCTCCCTCGGCTATGTGCCGTTTTCGGACGATCCTGCCGGCAATCTGCAGCGGATGGCGCTGCCTGCCTTTGCGCTGGCGCTGCCGATCCTCGCCAATCTCTCGCGCCTCGTGCGCTCCGCCATGCTCGATGCGCTGGGTCAGGATTATATCCGCACCGCCCGGGCCAAGGGGCTCGCAGAGCGGAAGGTCGTCTACAAGCATGCCCTGCGCAATGCGCTGATTCCGTTCCTCACCAGCGTCGGCATCATGACGGGCTATCTTCTCGGCGGCGCCATCGTGGTCGAGCAGGTTTTCGCCATCCCGGGCCTCGGCCGCCTGATCCTGGGCGCCATCGCCGAGCGCAACTATCCCCTGATCCAGGCTACCATCCTGGTGGTGACGGCAGGCTTCGTGGTCGTGAACTTCCTGGTCGACTTTCTCTACATCGTCGTCGATCCCCGCGTGAGGGCTTAAGGCCGTGCAGCGTCTGGCCAAGAACAAGCTCCTGACCTTCGCGGTCGTCCTGGTGGCAATCCAGCTGATCCTTGCCCTCGGGGCACCCCTGTTCGCGCCGTATGATCCCATGGCGCAGAGCGTCGCAAGGCGCTTGCGCGGGCCGACCGAGCTGAACTGGTTCGGCACCGATCAACTGGGCCGCGACGTGCTGACCCGCATTCTCTACGGCTACCGGACCTCGCTCATCGCCTGCGTGCTTGCGGTGGGCATCGCTCTTCTCGCCGGAGGAGCGCTCGGCCTTGTGGCTGCCTATTATCGCGGCTGGATCGACCGCATCATCATGCGCATCATGGATGTGCTGTTCGCTTTCCCGGTGATGCTGCTTGCCATCGGCATCATCGCGGTTCTGGGGCCGCACACCTACAGCGCGGCCGCCGCCATCGCAGTGGTCTACACGCCGATCTTTGCCCGACTCCTGCGCGGCCCGGCGCTCGTGCTGTGCGAGAGCGAGTATGTGGCGGGTGCCAGAGCCATCGGCGCCTCGGATGCCCGCATCATCTTCCTGCACATCCTGCCGAACCTCGCCTCCGTGATCCTGGTTCAGACAAGCCTTCTGCTCTCTGCCGCCATCCTGGTGGAGGCTTCGCTCTCCTTCCTCGGGCTCGGCACGCAACCGCCGACGCCTTCGCTCGGCCTCATGCTGTCGGAAGGCCGCAACTTCCTCATGCTCTCTCCCTGGAGCGCGGTCTTCGCAGGATTTGCCATCCTGTTCCTGTCCTTCGGGTTCAATCTCTTAGG
>JALYFY010000747.1 GCA_030777385.1 Pseudomonadota bacterium
GTCAGCAATAATGCTCTTGTCCGTCTTAAGGCGGCGCAGAATATACGGGCGCACCAGATCGCGCAGGGGGCCGTACGGGTTATGGGACCGGTCGGCGAGGCGCTTGACGAAGGCCGAAAACTGCTGGGATGACCCCAGCAGTCCGGGATTGATGAAGTCAAAGATCGACCACAGATCGCCGAGCCGGTTCTCGATCGGCGTGCCGGTCAGCGCAATGCGCCCGTCGGCCTTCAGCTTCTTGACCGATTTTGTCTGCTTGGCAGCCGGGTTCTTGATGGCCTGTGCCTCGTCAAGCACCACGAGCCGCCATCGTGCGGTCTCCAGCCATGGGGTACGCGTGAGGAAGCCGTAGGTCGTCATGACAAGATCAATCTCCGCGAGATTGCCCAAGCCATCCAGGGTCAGTTTTTCGGCCGGCCCGGCCGAGGGATGGACCACGACCGCTTTGAGGCTTGGCGCAAACCGGGCAATTTCTGCGGACCAGTTCGCAAGCAGCGAGGCCGGAGCGACCAGAAGGCACGGTTTCCGCTGGTCCAGGGCCTCGTTCTTCAGCACCAGCAGCAGGGACAGAACCTGGATGGTCTTGCCGAGCCCCATGTCGTCCGCAAGGCAAGCGCCGAGCCTGAGCTGGGCCAGCAGACGAAGCCACTGCACCCCCGTTTGCTGATAGGGCCGGAGTGTTCCCCGGAGGGATTGACCAGGGTCGACAAAGACGCTGTCAGGACGGCGCAGGGCCGCGAGCGTCTCCGCCAGCCAGGGACCGGCCACGGTTTGGCTCCAGTCAACGTCGGCGTGTCCGGCGGCCCCATCCGCGGCGATGCGGGCTCCTGCCAGCATGCGCATCGCTTCGCCGAACGTCAGACCATCGGTGGCCGCGCGTTGTTCGATGACCTCAAATTGCTCCAGGGTTCGGCTCAGGCGTTCCCGGTCGACCTCGATCCATCGGCCGCGCATGAAGGCCAAGCCGTCGGATTGTGCCAGGAGCCACTCGATTTCGGCTGCCGAGAGGCTTTCGCCGTCAAGCGTCACCTCCGTCCGGAAGTCGAGCAGCGCATCCATCCCCACGTGTGAGGGTGTCTTCCCGCCGACCGTTCCTTTCACCTCGAGGCGTGCGGGGCGGTTCATCCGCCAGCTCGCCGGCATTCGAACGATCACACCGGCGCTTTCGAGCGCAGGGACGTCCTTCAGGAATTGTAGGGCCTGTTGTGGGTTCCAGCGCAGCGGATGAAAGATCTCGCCCGCAGCGACCAGAGCCTTCAACCAAGGGCAGTGCTCGGCGGCGCGTTGGATGGGCAGAAGCAGCGCGAGCAAGCGCTCACGGCTCCTCGCACCCGCGTACTCCTGCAGGGCCCTGCCAAGAGGCAGATGCTGCGCCTTGGCCTCAGCTGAAAGCCGTGTCGTATAGGTCGCCAGAAACGCGAACGGAGCCTCTTCATCTCTCCTGTTCTCAGCAAGGTTGAAATGCACACGCCCAACCAGGTTCCAGGCTGGGTGACGGCTTTTGAGGAACTCCTGCACGGAGAGTTTGGCTTCAGCCCGTTCGGCATCGAACGCCGCATCCAAGGCTCGCCAATGATCCCGTAAGACATCCGCCGTCAGGTACTCTGCGCCGATCATCGGCGGAACGGCCGCAGCCATCTTGTCCAATTCGCCGTCCGCGGGAACGGGCACGGGTGGCTTGCTCGCGCCCTCTCCGAGACCGGGAAGGGCACAGAGTGCGGTCACGTAACCAGCCGCGAGCTCGCGCCAGTACGACAGCACCGGAGGCAGGGCCGTTCCAACCTCGTCGGCGCCCAGGACTAGCAGTCCATGCCCCGGTCCCCGTGCAAACGCCTTCTCCAGCCGCGAGCCCCGGGCGACATCCAACGCCAATGGCTCGTCTGTTTGACTGAGTGTCAGCAAACCGTGGGGTGTGAGAACGGGCGCCCACATCATGACGCAGGGGTCCTTACGATCGGTCCACGATGATGTTGGCGGGCGCCAGGCCTCATCGAGAAGTGCGTCGCAGTATGCTAGATAATCAGGAGGTACCAAGCCTCGCCATGGTCAGTAATTCCTTAATCATCATGAACTGCCGGACGTGTTCCACGGCTGCAGCCGGACTCTCACGAAGCGGATCATCTTCTTCGGAAACGTCCCAATTTTCTTTGTTCTGCTCATGTTCCATCTGTGCAAGGTGGGTCCGAATCTCATCGGGCGTAAACATGCGTCTCACCTCGGAGATAAACCGGGGCAGCTCTCTCGCGAAGTCGGGATGTCTGGAGGCCGCACTAACGAAACTTATCAATTTTTCGCCGACAAGGTAGTCAAAGGCCGCTTTGAGCCCGAAGCGTGCCCTGATCATTTGAGCCGCCTCGCACTGCTCGGTCCAAACGTCATGTGCTGTGCGGGCATTCATAGTCCGCTACCTCCTGCTATCAGCGTCGACAGGCAATTTTCAATGCAACCATTCGCGCAGCTTGGACCACCGGCTACGGCTCGAGACGTTCCGAACTGCGATCGCACCCGCCTCCTTCCGACCGACCAGCGCGACGAGGCGCTTGCCACGGGTGATGCTGGTGTAGCTAAGATTGTACTGCCTTCGGTTGGTGGGACACCGGATCGGATCCTACGCGGGGAGTGCCGTGGAC
>JALYFY010000748.1 GCA_030777385.1 Pseudomonadota bacterium
CCGGCATCCTGCTCAGCGGCTTTCAGCCGGAGTACAACCTCATCGTGAAGGCCATCGTGGTGCTGGCCGTGCTGTTGGCACAATCGCCCGTTCTGTCGGCTGTGCGTGCGGTCTGGAGGAAAAAGGCATGACGCGGCGCCACCTTCCAGTTCTGATCACGCTCGCAGTCTTCATTGTCGGCTACCTGATCTGCCTTGCTCAGTTCCCGAGCTTCGCGTCGACCCGCGTGATCGGCAATCTTCTGACCGACAATGCATTCCTGGGCATCGTTGCGGTTGGCATGACCTTCGTGATCCTGTCCGGCGGCATCGATCTGTCGGTGGGCTCGGTGATTGCCTTCACGGGGGTCTTTCTGGCCGTTGCCATCGAGCGGTACGGCCTCAACCCCTATCTGGCCTTCATCCTCGTTCTCGGCATCGCAGCCCTGTTCGGGGCCGGCATGGGGCTCCTGATCCACACCTTCCAGATTCCTGCCTTCATCGTCACTTTGGCCGGCATGTTTCTCGCACGGGGCTTATGCTTCGTGCTCACCACGGATTCTATCCCAATCAACGCCCCCGCCTATGGCCAGATCACGGACATTGCCGTTTCCCTGCCGGGTGGAGGCAGGCTGACCTTCATCGCCATGGTCATGCTCGCGACCTTTGGGGCCGGCATCGTTCTGGCGCACTACACCCGTTTCGGCGCCAATGTTTATGCGCTCGGAGGCAACAGGACATCGGCCGAACTGATGGGCGTTCCCGTGGGGAAAACAACCGTCAGGATCTACATGCTGTCGAGCTTTCTGGCCGCGCTGGCCGGGATCGTTTTCTCCTTCTACACCTCGGCAGGCTATTCGCTCGCCGCGACCGGCGTCGAACTCGATACCATTGCGGCGGTCGTTATCGGCGGCACGCTGCTTACGGGCGGCTACGGAACGATCATCGGCACGCTTGTCGGCGTGCTTATCCAAGGTTTGATTCAGACATATATTACATTCGAGGGGACGCTGAGCTCCTGGTGGACTAAGATCGCCATCGGCGCCCTTCTGTTTGCATTCATCGTTCTGCAGCGGGGGCTGTCGGCGGCATCCCTTCGGGCGCGGTAGAGCAGAAGAGCAGGATCATGGTTTTGGTGAACGGATTCCAGCGGCCCTCAAGAACGCGATCGGCTCACGATCTCGTCGCCCACGGCATCGGCCAGAACATCATGCAGGGTCGTTTTCCGGTCGGCAGCATTCTCC
The DNA here is from genome assembly GCA_030777385.1 of Pseudomonadota bacterium. GTDB lineage: Bacteria > Pseudomonadota > Alphaproteobacteria > Rhizobiales > Beijerinckiaceae > Microvirga. Next base: position 1,223 of record JALYFY010000748.1, read on the forward strand.
CGGGCGATGCGGAGCTGATGGAACTCTTCGGCGTCTCCCGCACGGCCCTTCGGGAGGCCTTGAAAACCCTTGCGGCGAAGGGCCTGATCGAGTCCAAGACGAAGGTCGGAACGAAGGTTCTGGATCGCCACAACTGGAACATGTTCGACTCCGACATCCTCGAGTGGCATCTCGAGATGGGCGTCGATGCCCGCTTTCTCGGCTGGCTGTTCGAGATCAGGCAAACCCTGGAGCCGCTTGCCTGCGCGACCGCTGCCCTGCGCCGTACCCCGGAACAGCTCAAAGAAATGCACAAGGCACTGCAGGCGATGTATGGGTGCGTGAGCAGCCGACAGGGCTTTACCAAGGCAGACCTGGCCTTCCACCAGGCCATTCTCGAAGCATCCGGCAACCCGTTCCTGCAATCGATCGGATCCGTCATCGGTGCGGCCCTAGCCACATCCTTCACGATCAGTTCTCCCGTGGCGAGCGACGACCGCTTCAACGAAGTCATGAGACAACATCAGGCAGTGTTCGACGCTATCGAGCAGCGCAATCCCTCAGTTGCGAGCGATGCCATGTCGGCCCTGATCCTACAGGCGGCAGAGCGGGTGCAGATCAAGCGTGCCGGCAGTTCACTGGCCGCGATCCAGACCCACGCCTTTTCAAGCGCCTCATGACCAAGCAAGGGCCACAGTCCTAATACCTAGGGCGTGTTGCCCTAGTGCGTATTATAGTATTATTTGTTTTAGGGCGTACAAGGATAACACTTGAATTGCCGGCTGCGACGGACAATGCTGCCTTAACAATGGGGCGTCTCCACATGAAAGCTGCAGGAAAGCAGCCCAGCCCCACAGGCTACCGAAGTGTCTGAGTAGAAACGCCGAATATGTGCCGGGCGAAACGCCAAGACAGCCTGGGCATGGACAAGAGGGAGAAAGACCTTGAAGATATTTACGACAA
>JALYFY010000749.1 GCA_030777385.1 Pseudomonadota bacterium
CTCCGGGTCCACGAGTCGGGCCGCCGGATCAGGTCGCCGGCTGCAGCGTCTCGGGCGTCGCCGGCGTGATGGCGACGGACTCGCCGCAGCCGCAGGCGGAGGTCTGGTTCGGGTTGTTGAACACGAACTGGGACGAAAGCTTGGTGGTCTGGAAGTCCATCTGCGTGCCGAGGAGGAACAACACGGCCTTGGGGTCGATCAGGACTCTGACGCCCTTGTCCTCCACCACCTCGTCAAGGGGCGAGACGCTTTCCGCATATTCCATGGTGTAGGACATGCCGGCGCAGCCGCCGTTCTTGACGCCGACGCGCACGCCCACGATGGGACGGTCCGCCTTGCCGATGATGTCCTTGACGCGGTTTGCTGCCGCGTCGGTCAAGGTAACAACCTTGAAGCCGGGTAGAGCCATTTGCCTTCTCTCCTGACAGCCGGGTTCAAGGCCCGGGCAGAACGAGTACGATATCCCATAGATAAGAGATGATGGGACAAACGTCGAGACCGCATGGGTTGTCCCTACAGCCGAGGTCGCCCATATCGGGCTTACCTTAAAACTTCCGACAGCCCCTCAGAAGGAGAGCAGATGCCGCATCATACGCCGCTGATATCAACCATCGTCGTCGGCTTGGTTCTGGCATTTGTTTTCGGTGCCCTGGCGCACCGCCTCCGCCTCTCCCCCCTTGTTGGTTATTTGCTCGCGGGCGTTCTCGTAGGACCCTTCACGCCCGGTTACGTGGCGGATCAGGGGCTTGCCAATCAACTCGCCGAAATCGGCGTGATTCTGCTGATGTTCGGCGTCGGCCTCCATTTCTCGATGAAGGATCTGCTCTCCGTCCGGGCCATCGCCATTCCAGGCGCAGTCGTTCAGATTGGCAGCGCCACGCTTCTGGGAATGGGACTTGCCTGGCTGATGGGGTGGAGCATCGGCGGCGGAATCGTCTTCGGCTTGGCGCTTTCCGTCGCCAGTACGGTCGTGCTGCTGCGGGCACTCCAGGAGCGCCGCCTCGTTGAAACCGAGCGGGGCCATATCGCCATCGGCTGGCTGATCGTGGAAGACCTGGCCATGGTGCTGACCTTGGTTCTGCTCCCGGCCTTCGCCAATGCCGCGGCAAGCGCCTCCGCAGATGTCGGATCCATTGTCCTGTCCCTTGGGCTGACCCTCGGCAAGGTAGTGGCTTTCGTGGCCGTCATGCTGATCGTCGGGCGCCGCGTCATTCCGTGGGTTCTTCACTACGTGGCCCATACGGGCTCCCGCGAGCTGTTCCGCTTGGCCGTATTGGCCATCGCGCTCGGTGCGGCCTTCGGGGCGGCGGAGTTGTTCGGTGTGTCCTTCGCGCTTGGCGCCTTCTTCGCCGGCATGGTCCTGAGCGAGTCGGAGCTCAGCCATCAGGCGGCCTCGGAAACCCTGCCCCTGCGGGATGCCTTTGCGGTCCTCTTCTTCGTCTCGGTCGGCATGCTGTTCGATCCGATGATCCTGATCGAGGAGTTCGGCCCGGTCCTCGCCACCTTCCTGATCATCGTGGTAGGCAAGTCGCTCGCGGCCTTCGCCATCGTGCGTCTGTTCCGACATCCGAACTCCACGGCGCTGACAATCGCCGCAAGCCTTGCTCAGATCGGCGAGTTCTCGTTCATTCTTGCAGGGCTCGGCGTCGATCTTCAGCTGCTGCCGGAGCGGGGGCGTGACCTGATCCTCGCCGGCGCCATCCTGTCGATTGTCGTCAATCCCTTCCTGTTCACCCTGCTGGACCGGTGGTTCACGAAGCGAGACACCGCTCGGGCCGAGGCGAAGGCCGAGGCTGTTGCCGCCGAGAAAGAGGCCGTTGCGGCTGAGGAAGCTGCCGTTGCGGCGGCCAGGGAGCCTCTCCCGGTCACGTCCCTGACGGATCATGTGGTTCTGGTGGGCCACGGGCGGGTTGGAAAGTTCATCAGCCGAAAGATGGCAGCCGCAGGAACGCCGATCCTGGTGATCGAGGCTGAAAAGCACCAGGTCGCGGAACTCCAGAAGGAAGGTTTGCCGGTCATCGTCGGCAACGCTGCCGATCCCGAGGTGGCTGCGGCAGCAAACATCAAGGAAGCCCGCTGCCTCCTGGTGGCGATTCCCGATGCCTTCGAGAGCGGGCAAGTGGTCGAGCAGGCTCGCCGGATCAACCCTGCCCTGCCGATCATCGTGCGCGCCCATTCCACCGCGCAGGAGGATCACGTCATGAAATACGGCGCGACGAGGATCGTCATGGGAGAGCAGGAGATCGCCCGGGCGATGTTCGCAGCCGTTCCCAATGCACCCCGCACACCGATCCTGTCCTCCGTGGAGGAAGCGGATGACATCTTGACTGGCGACGGCGAAGAAGCGGATGCCGGCAGCGCTGCAGAGCCCCTACCGCACATGCTCCGGCCGAAAGCCGATGCCGACGATGCGCGCGGGAATGCGTCGGAACAGGGGCCACGCAGCCAGCCTGCGGATGATCCAGGGCGGTGAGACGGGTCCCTGGCTGTTGAGCACCGGATCGATCATCCGGTTCTGCAGCAGAACCTGCATGCCTTGGGTCAGGCGGGTCGGCAGCTCGCGCCTTTTCTGCACGAGGGCAAGCTGCTCCGGCCCGATAGATCCGTTCCGCAGGTGCGGCCCGAGAATGTTGGCGGTTGCCACCGCATCCTGAATGGCGAGATTGATGCCCACGCCGCCCACGGGCGACATGGCATGGGCTGCGTCGCCGATGCACAGGAGGCCCGGCCTGAACCACTGCTTCAGCCGGTCGACCGCGACGGTGAGGAGCTTGATGTCGTCCCAGGACTGGAGAACCCGGACCCGCTCGCCTAGGAAGGGGGCAAGCCCTACGAGCTTCGACTGGAATGCAGCCAAACCTCCCCGCTTGAGGGCCTCGAAGGAGCCCTTCGGGATCAGGTAGGCGCATTGCCAATACTCGCCCCGGTCGATCATGACCAGCATCTGGCCTGCTTCGATGCGCCCGAGCAGCTGGCTTGGATCGCCCTGCAGCTTGGGCACGCGCATCCAGAGCACGTCCATGGGCGCACCGATGTCCATGACCTGAAGCCCAGCCTTCTCACGCACCACGGAGCGCCTGCCATCGGCAGCCACCAAAAGGTCGGCCTGCACCTCGAGTGCTCCCTCGGGGGTCGAGACCCGAACGCCGGCCACCCTGCCCTCGCGCTCGATCAGGTCCGTCACCTCGGCCTCCATCCGCAGATGGAAATGCGGGTACTCCCGGGCATGATCCGTCAGGAAATCGAGGAAATCCCATTGCGGCATGAAGGCGATGAACTTGCAGCGCGTGGGCAGATGCGAGAAGTCGCCGAGCTTGAGCAGCGTATCGCCGATCATGAGGCTGACTGTCTGGGTCTGCTGG
>JALYFY010000750.1 GCA_030777385.1 Pseudomonadota bacterium
GCCATGATGCTGGTCACCGACCCCGACCTTCTCATCGCCGATGAGCCGACCTCGGCGCTCGACGTGACCGTGTCCATGGAGGTGCTGCGCATTCTCGACGAGCTTGTTTCGGAGCGCGGCATGGGCCTCATCTTCATCTCGCATGACCTGAAGCTCGTCTCCTCCTTCTGCGACCGGGTGCTGGTGATGTATGCCGGCCGTGTCGTCGAGCAGCTGGAGGCCAAGAACCTGCGGGAGGCCAAGCACCCTTATACGCAGGGTCTCATGCGCTGCCTGCCGACGCTTGCGAACGACGTTCGTCCGCTCCCCACCCTGAACCGCGATCCCGCGTGGGCGCTGTAACGATGCTCGATATTCAGAACCTTCAAGTCGTCTACGGCACCGGCCGCCTCCGCGTCGATGCGGTCAAGAACGTGAGCTTCCATGTGGAGCCCGGCGCCGCCTATGGGCTCGTGGGCGAATCCGGCTCCGGAAAGTCGACGGTGCTGCGTGCGATCTGCGGCCTTGCGCCGATCACCGCCGGACAGGTGCGCGTCGAGGGCAAGGACCTCACGACGCCGCGGGGCAAGGCCTTCTACCGCACGGTGCAGATGGTCTTTCAGGACCCCTATTCATCGCTCCATCCGCGCCATACCGTCGACCGGACGCTGTCAGAGCCGCTCGCCATCCATGGCGAAAAGGACGCGGAGGCGCGAATCCTGCAGGCCCTGCGCGAGGTGGGTCTTGGCCCCTCCTTTCGCTTCCGCTACCCGCACCAGCTTTCGGGCGGCCAGCGCCAGCGCATCGCCATCGCCCGGGCGCTGATCCTGCGCCCCAAGGTTCTGCTCCTCGACGAGCCGACCTCGGCGCTCGATGCCTCCGTACAGGCGGAGATCCTGAATCTTCTCGACGACCTGCGCAGAAGGCTCGGCCTGACCTATATCTTGGTCAGCCACGATCTCGCGGTTGTGGCGCATCTTTGCGAGCGTCTGCTGGTCATGCGTCATGGTGAGGCTGTCGAGGAGACCACGTCGGCAGCGCTGCGCTCAGGTGCGGCGTCGAACGCGTACACTCAGTCCCTGATCCAAGCGAGCCAGGGCTTTACCAGAGATGACAAACAGCCGGTCCAGTCCCTGGCCGGTTAAGCTCTTTTCGAACTCAACTGTTTGGCACGGATCCATGTCCCGCTCCTCCCTGATGCCGGTCTTCGACGGCCACAACGACGTTCTTCTCCGCCTGATGCGCGGCAAGATCCAGCCCGAGAAGGCTTTTCTGGAGGGCGACAATATCGGCCATCTTGACTGGCCTCGGATGAAGGAGGGCGGGTTTGTCGGCGGGTTCTTCGCCGTCTACGTGCCGTCCGACAGCGTCGGCATCGATGTGGATGCCATGATGGCGCAATCGCGCTATGATGTGCCCCTGCCGCAGCATCTGGCACTCGCGCCGAGCCAGCAGGTCACGGTGCATATGGCATCCCTGCTGATCCGCATCGAGCGCGCCTCGCAGGGCGAGGTGAAGATCTGCCGCACCGCCGCCGATATCCGCCATTGCATCGACACCGGCAAGCTCGCGGCCATCCTTCACATCGAGGGCGCTGAAGGCATCGATCCAGACCTCTACATGCTGGACGTTCTTTATGAGAGCGGCCTGCGCTCCATCGGCCCGGTCTGGAGCCGCCCCAACATCTTCGGCCACGGGGTGCCGTTCCGCTATCCTTCCACGCCCGATACGGGGCCTGGCCTCACGGATCGGGGAGTCGAGCTGGTTCGTGCCTGCAACCGGCTTAAGGTGATGCTCGACCTGTCACACTTGAACGAGAAGGGTTTTTGGGACGTGGCCCGGCTCTCGGACGCGCCGCTCGTGGCCACCCATTCGAATGCCTGGGAGATCTGCCGGCATTCCCGCAACCTCACGGACAAGCAGCTTGCCGCGATCCGTGAAAGCCGCGGCATGGTGGGCGTGAACTTCGCCACCTCCTTCATCCGCCCCGATGGCCGGCGTGACGACGACACGCCGCTGGAGGAGATGATCCGCCACATGGATCACTTGATCGAGCATGTGGGCGTGGACGGCGTCGGCCTCGGCTCGGACTTCGACGGCGCGACAATTCCTGCCGAGATCGGCGACGTAAGCGGCCTGCCGCGCCTGGTCGATGCCATGCGCCGCCACGGCTATGACGAGGCCACCTTACGCAAGCTCTGCTACGAGAACTGGGTATACGTTCTGGAGCGCACCTGGGGACGGTGAGTCCAGCAGTTAAATTACTTCTACCCTCATCCTGAGGAGGTCAGGTGAGTGACCGTCTCGAAGGAGGCTTCAGAGAGCACTGGATCCTCCTTCGAGACGCAGACTCCGTCTGCTCCTCATGATGAGGGTAGAGCCAGTTTCAGCGCTCCGCCTTGGAT
>JALYFY010000751.1 GCA_030777385.1 Pseudomonadota bacterium
ATCATGGCCTTTCCGGCCATCTCGGCGTAAGCTCTTGCGGCCAGCAGTTCATCCTTGGAGGCACGCAATGCCCGCGAACTGGCGTCTTGAAGGCGAATGGCTGAAGAACTGCAACTGCGCCTACGGCTGCCCGTGTGACTTCAACGCTCGGCCGACGAACGGCGAGTGTCGAGGCTTCCTCGGCATGCGGATCACGCAAGGCCATTTCGAGGATGTCTCGCTCGATGGTTTGAGCTTCTTCGTAACCGTCCATTTTCCGGGGCCGCTGCACGAAGGCAACGGCGAAATCCAGCCCATCATCGATGAACGTGCGACGCCTGAGCAGCGGGAGGCTCTGTTCAAGATCATGTCGGGGCAGAACTCGGCAGAGGGCACGCTCTTCCACATCGTCACGCTCATCGTGACGAAGATGCACGACCCGATTTTTGCGCCGATCTTATTCGATTTCGACAAGGATGCCCGCACCGCCCGTCTGCGCATCCCCGGAGTCCTTGAGACCGAGGTGGAGCCCATCAAGAATCCGGTGACGGGGGCGCCCCACCGGATCAGGGTCGTCATGCCGGAAGGTTTCGAGCACATCGAAGGTGAGATCGCCTCCTCCAGCATCAGCAGCACGGGCGCGATCAAGTTCGAGACCAAGGCGAGCCACAGCACGCTCGCCCACGTCGTGCAGACACCGGAAGGCGTCGCGGCTTAGCGCGCCTTCCGCTCAGGATGCCGGCGCAGTCGATGCTCCAGCAGGCCCTCCGACGAGACCGGCTTGTGGTGATCTCGTCGCTCCTGGCCGTCGTTGTCCTGGCCTGGGCCTACCTTCTGCTCGGGGCTGGCATGGGCATGCACGAGATGAGCATGCCGATGCCTGGGCACCACGCGATGTGGACGCCGGGTTATGCCGCCGTCGTCCTTGCGATGTGGGCCGTGATGATGGCGGCGATGATGCTTCCGAGCGCCGCGCCCATGATCTTGCTGTATGGGACCATCGCACGACGTAAGCTGGAGACGGGCCACGTCGTTGCTGGCACCGGCGTGTTCAGCCTCGGCTACCTCGCCGTGTGGACGGCCTTCACACTAGCAGCCGTCGGGCTCCAGTTCGCACTCGAGCATGCAGCCCTGCTCTCGCCCATGATGATCATGACGAGCCGGGTGCTTGCCGGATTGGTCATGATCGGAGCAGGCGTGTACCAGTGGACGCCTCTGAAGCAAGCCTGCCTTCGTCGCTGCCGGTCCCCACTAGAGTTCATCCTGACTGAGTGGCGGGAAGGTACGCGCGGCGCGCTGACGATGGGGATGCGTCACGGCGCGTTCTGCCTCGGCTGCTGCTGGATGTTGATGCTGCTCCTGTTCGTCGGCGGCGTCATGAACATAGCCTGGATCGCAGGAATCGCCCTGTTCGTGGTCGTAGAGAAACTCGCTCCAGCCGGTCACTGGATCGGGCGGGGTGCCGGTTTGGCGCTCATAGTCTGGGGAGCGGCGACAGCGGTTGCAGGGCTGCTTTAGGTGCTGGAGCGGGAGGGGGCAATCTGGAAGCGGCTCGCCACCTCAGCTCGCCCGGTATCCCGGGCAGGTGTCCGGAGCGTTCATTATGGCTGCCACCAGCCGCAGCACGTCCCCTTCGTCGTCCAGTACTGGGTTGTCGGGCGAAACATCGGCTGAGCCTTCGTCGACGCCCCCGGCCAATGCTGCCCGGATCGCGTCAACAGCTCCCGCCAACGCCTCCGTCCGCGCCTCCTCTTGAGCACGTACCGCTGCAATGCAATCTGCCGTCGCCCTGAATATGCCGGCTAGTACGGCAGTCTCGCTCGGGCGAGATGTTCGCCGCTGTTCTGAAGGTATGTTCATCGTCACGTGTTCTGCGATGCCTGCTCTGCCCGGGCATTGCGACCCTCCTGGGCCCTCGCCGAGCGCTCGGCGGCCCATGCGACGACGCCTGCCAGCGCAGCAACGCCCAGGTATATCGAAGCAGCCTGTTCGGCGTCCGGAATGTCGCGGAGCACTCCCGTGATCGTCAGGATCAGGAAGCATGCCGCTGAGACGCCTAGTACATACAGCATCATGGGTTTCACCTCTCGCGAACGGGGCGTCCGTAGGACAACCGGAGCCCGATGCTGACCGGGGGTGGTTAAGCGACCGCTAACCATGGCTCGCGCGGCGCCAGGCGGCGTCCCGTCGCGTCCGCGGTCCCGGGATCACGCGCGCCGCCCACCCATCAGCCTTGGCAAATACCTGAACTCGGTCACGTCCAAGTGCCTTCGCCCGGTACAACGCCTCGTCTGCACGCCACATGAGAGTTTCGAGGCGATGCCGACGCTGACCGTCGCGCGCAAAGACGGACTGCTCAGCGCGGAGAGAGGCCCGCTGGCCGCCAGGTGGGACACCAGCAAAACGAAGGTCGCTAAGGGCCGGTGCTCGCGAGTTGCCGCGACGCCTAGTGGAATTTTGGAGCGGGCGAAGGGATTCGAACCCTCGACCCCAACCTTGGCAAGGTTGTGCTCTACCTCTGAGCTACACCCGCATCCTTGGCACATCGTCCTTACTACGCCTGCACCTTCTCCGAGTTTCAGTTCCTTGTCCACTGAGAATTTGGGAGGACCGCCTTCGTAT
>JALYFY010000752.1 GCA_030777385.1 Pseudomonadota bacterium
CTTGAACGCGGCGCTTCCGGATGGAAAGTTCGACGACTGCCTGCCGCAAAAGCCGCTGGGCCGCACGATCGTGCTTGGGGCGGGCAAGGCCTCGGCCCGCATGGCGGCAGCCTTCGAGGAGGCCTGGGGTCGTACCGGCGGAACCTGCGAGGGCCTCGTGGTCACCCGGTACGGGCACGCGGTGCCGGCACAATCCATCGAGATCGTCGAGGCCTCGCATCCGGTTCCCGACGAGGCGGGCCTGCAGGCAGCCCAGCGCATTCTGGCGTTAGCCCGTGGGGCAGGGCCGGACGATCTCGTCGTCTGCCTGATTTCCGGGGGAGCCTCCGCGCTTCTGTCGCTTCCGGCCGAGGGCGTCACGCTGGCCGACAAGCAGGCCCTCAACCGTGCCCTGCTCAAATCCGGTGCGCCCATCGGCGAGATGAACCTCGTGCGCAAGTCGCTCTCCGCCATCAAGGGCGGCCGCCTGGCGGCAGCGGTAGGGCAGGCGCGGCTCGTCACCTACCTGATCTCCGACGTGCCGGGCGACGATCCGTCCAGCATCGGCTCGGGCCCGACGATCCCCGAGCCTGTGGATCCGGATGCGGCTCTCGCGATCCTGCGCAAATACGGCATCGACGTGCCGGCCCCTATCGTCGAGGCCATCAGGTCCAACGGGGTGGAGAAGGCTGCTGCCGGTGGGGCGGTTCACATGCTGGCGACACCCAAGATGGCCCTCGACGCCGCAGCCGCGAAGGCCCGTGAACTGGGGCTGACCCCGCTCATTCTGGGCGACGCCCTCGAAGGCGAAGCCCGGGAGGCTGGGCGCGTGATGGCCGGCATCGCCCGCTCCGTCCTCATGCATGGAGAGCCCATGCGGGCGCCCTGCGTTCTCCTGTCAGGCGGCGAGACCACGGTCACGGTGCGAGGCCAAGGACGCGGCGGCCGCAATGCGGAGTTCCTGCTGTCCCTGGCCTTGTCGTTGAAAGATCAAGGCAGGATCTCCGCCATCTCCTGCGATACCGACGGGATCGACGGGTCGGAAGACAATGCTGGCGCCTGGTTCGACGCCACCCTGTTCGAGAGCGCCCGTGACAAGGGCATCGACCTGGCCGGTCACCTCGATGGGAACGACGCCTATACGGCCTTTGAGGCGCTCGACAGGCTTGTGGTCACGGGCCCGACCCTGACCAACGTGAACGATTTCCGCTGCATCCTCATTCGCCCTTGAGCGCGTCGACCGGACAGCCTTTCAAATCGAGTAGGTAGGCCCGCTGGCGTTCGTCTCGGGCAGGATCATCGTGACCTTGGTTCCCTGGCTTTCCTGGCTTTCGATCTCAAGGCTGCCGCCGTGAAGGGTCAGGATGTGCCAGGCGAGGCTTAAGCCCAACCCCGTGCCGGGCAGATCCTTGGTGTTATGCCCACGAAAGAAGGGCTGCGTGAGAAGAGGCAGGTCGCGCTTTGGCACCCCGATCCCCTGGTCCTCAACCGTAATCCGGATGAGGCCTTCCTGTGCGCGGGCGGCAACGCCGATCGGCCGATCCAGAGGCGAGTATTTCATGGCGTTGGACAGGATGATGGCGAAGGCCTGCTCCAGAAGGACAGGGTCGCCCATGGCAGCGTCCGGCAGATCCTGAATACTGATATCGAAGGAGCGGGTGGGCTCCTGGCTGCCCTGCTCCCGGCAAACCCGGCGGATGAGCTCATCCGGATCGAACCGGCTCAGGTTGAGCACGATCCCGCCGGTTGTGGCGCGGGTGTAGGACATGATCGTCTCGATCAACTCGTCGAGATGCAGGCTGGCGCGCCAGATCTTCTCGGCCCTTTCCCGAACGTCCGTGGGGCTGATCTTGCCCGCGCGCCGCATCAGGCCTTGCGCCAGCGCATTGATCGTCGACAGCGGCGTCCTGAGCTGATGCGCCAGAAGCGCCACCCGATCCAGCGGCAGGGGCGGGGTTCCGTCCTGAGCGCGAGTGGGTTTGCGGCCGGAGGTCTTCGACGGGCGCTTGGGGGGACGGGCGGCAGCGGACACGAGGATCTCGTTACAGGATCATTATAATATAACGTTAGGTAGCCGCCTCCGAATTAGCGCAGCTAAGCCGTATGTCCACCTGTGTTCGGTTGAAAATAGGTGATGCTGGATCTCAGATGTGCGTGTTCGCACCTGCTGAAAAAATTCCAGCAATCGCAAAGTAACAATTAGAATATTTTCTGAAATTTGTAACTCAGCTTAAAACAAGCCTAGTGATGCCGTCACATAGGGGTATGGGCATATATAGTATCCATGAGGGTTCTAAGCCCCCAATGCGCTCACCTTCTGCTGAATGACGGATTGAAACGGAAATTTAAATTTGAAACCTCTCCTGCGGGCCGGCGTTCTCTTAGCAATCGATGCCTGAAACAGGAGACTGGTTATGGATCATGATCGCAGCGAAGGCAGCATGAAGAACATCAAGGGTCGCGTGAAGGAAGGCCTCGGCAAGGCTGTAGGCGACTCGAAGATGGAGACCGAAGGCAAGATGGATAAGACCGAAGGTAAGATCCAGAACACCATCGGCGGCATCAAGGATTCGCTCCGCAAGAGCACCTAAGCCAAAACCAACGACGATCGAAAGGGCCCGGCTTCTGCCGGGCTTTTTTATGCAGGCTGCTCCGCTTTGCGGATAAGGAAGCTGATCCTGGCATCGTCCTGGCGCTGCTCTTCCAGAACATCGCCGGTTTCGCGGATCAGGTTGGGCACATCGATCCCGGCAAGCGGATCGGTGCAGATGACGCGCAGTCTCTGGCCGGGTGCCATCGCAAGAAGCGCCTTGCGCGTGCGCAGAACCGGCAGGGGGCATTTCAGGCCCGAGAGATCAAGCTCCGTCATCGCACCCTCTCCCGCCGCAGCAGGTCCTCAGCCTGGGCCAGTTCCTCGGGCGTGTTGATGTTGAAGAACGGATCGACCGGATCGGCGATCCAGGCTGCCTCGGCACAGCCATGACGCTTCATCCAATCGCCTAAGCGGCGCATGCTCTGCTCCGTGACGGCCCGATGCAGGTCGTGCCGCAGACGAACGGGCCAGAGGCCGACGGCATAATGAATGTTTCCGCCCGATGCGGCGCAGGCGAGGGGCAGGCCGGCTGCCTCGCGCGCCTCATGCAATCTCCTGACGAGATCGCCTGGAATGAACGGCGTGTCGCCGGGAACGCTGACGGCCCATTCGATCTCCGGGCAGCGGGCGGCGGCCCATTCGAGCCCCGCCAGGATGCCGGCGAGCGGCCCCGGATGCCCTGGGACGGAATCCGGCACCACCGGAAGGCCTGCGCCCTCGAACCTGGAGGGATCCCCGTTGGCGTTGAGGATCAGGCTCACGCATTGAGGCGCAAGGCACTCTGCCGCATGCGCCAGGAGCGGGCGTGCCCCGAGGCTGAGGAGAGGCTTGTCGCCGCCGCCCATGCGGCGGGAGAGCCCTCCCGCCAGGATGATGCCAAGGGTCGGGGGCGGCATGGTCACGCCGGTGCCGCTCACTCGATCACGATGCGCGGCGCCGGCCGGGCAGTGGCGCCGCCCGTGAGCGAGGCCCACACCTGCTGCGCCATGTTCTTGTAGATCGTGGCATGCGGCCCTTCCGGATCGGCCACGACCACGGGACGGCCGGCATCCGACAATTCGCGGATCGTCATGTTGAGCGGAACTTCGCCCAGGAAAGGCACATCCAGGCGCTTGGCCTCGTCTCGCGCCCCGCCATGCCCGAAGATGTGCGAGCTCCCCCCGCAATGGGGGCAGACGAAGGTAGCCATGTTCTCGATGATGCCGAGGATCGGGATCTCCACCCGCTTGAACATGGAAACCCCGCGCCGGGCATCGATGAGGGCGAGATCCTGCGGGGTCGAAACGATGATCGCGCCGGCCAGAGGCGTGGCCTGCGCCATGGTGAGCTGCGCATCGCCGGTGCCGGGCGGCATGTCGACCACGAGGACGTCGAGATCGCTCCAGGCGACCTCGCGCAGCATCTGGGTGATCGCCGACATGACCATGGGGCCGCGCCAGATCATGGCGGCTTCCTCCTCCACGAGGAAGCCGATGGACATGACCTTGAGCCCGTAGGCCTCCATGGGCTCGAGGATCCGGTTCTCGAGGAGGCGCGGCTTGCCCTGGATGCCGAGGAGCTTGGGAACGGAAGGACCGTAGATGTCGGCGTCGAGCAGGCCGACCTTCAGCCCGAGCGCCTTCAGGCCAAGCGCAAGGTTGCAGGCCGTCGTCGACTTGCCCACGCCGCCCTTGCCGGAGGCGACGGCGATCACGTGCTGCACGCCTGGAATGCGCTGGTTCTTGGGCTGGGCCGCCGACCGGGGACGCTGGGGCGCTGCCTGTGAGGGGGTGGATGTTCCCGAGCCGCCGGGGCGGTCTGCGGTGAGGCTTGCGAATACGCCTTTGACGGTGGGCAGCCCCTGGACCGCCGTGACTGCAGCCTGTCGCACAGCCTCCATGGCAGCGGCCTCGGAGGGGTCTATGGTGATCGCGAACATGACCCGCCCTGCATCGTCCACCACCACGTCCGAGAGGCGCCCGGACGCGACGAGGTTGGTCCCTGCCGCGTCGACCGGCACGGTCGACAGGGCCTGCAGCACATGTTCACGGGTGATTGCCACTTCCAAAGTCTCCTGGACCGCTCAGGGCACGGCCTTTCGTTCATCTATAGGCTGACGGGGCGTTCGTTAAGACGGTGCCTTCAAGCCTGCGCGATATTGCGAACCAAAGCCTACCTTATCCGTTGTTCACCCGATCCCTCGGGAGCCGGTCTATCCGGCCGAGTGGCTGCCTTCGCCGATCACATCCCGAGAGCCCTTTATACAATCGAGGAGACGACGATGCACCAGCACGGCCACAACGATCCGAACGCCGGGAAGCTCTATGAGCTGATCAAGGACGTGAAGATCGCCATGATGACCACGGTCGAGCCGGACGGAACCCTTCACAGCCGTCCCATGCACAGCCAGGAGGCCGACGAGCATGGCGACCTCTGGTTCTTCACCCAGCTCCAGTCTCCCAAGATGACGGAAATCTCCCGCGACAACGACGTCAACCTGGCCTACAGCGACCCCAGCAGCCAGACCTATGTGTCCGTGTCCGGCAAGGCCGAGATCGTGCGCGACAAGGCCAAGATCGAGGAGAAATGGTCCGAGCCCATGCGGGCCTGGTTCCCGAAAGGCACGGACGATCCGCAGATCGCCCTGATCCGCGTCCATCCGGCCAAGGGCGAGTACTGGGACAGCCCGTCCTCGACCCTGGTGCATCTGTATGGCTATGCGAAGGCCGTGGTGACGGGAGAGTCGCCGAAGCCTGGCGATCAGGCCAAGGTCAACCTGAGCTGACCACCGGTATTCGGGGCAAAGGGGATGCCGGCGGCGCCCCTTGCCCTCTTGTGCACTATGATTTCTTGTGTGAGGCCGCTCTTTCATCGGGAGCGGCCCTTCGTTATTGTCGCGCCTCTTTTCAGTGGCGAGGAGTAGGCGATGGCGGACATCGCGACCAGGGTCTACAACCATACCTGGAAGATCGACCCGATCGTTCGGTCCGTTCTGGATACGGACTTCTACAAGCTTCTGATGGCGCAGACGATCTTCCGCCGCCATCGCGACGTGAAGGTCACGTTCGGCATCCACAACCGCACGACCCGCATCCGCCTGGCCGACATCATCGATGCCGGGGAGCTGCGCGAGCAGCTCGACCACGTGCGCAGCCTGCGCCTGACCCGGGGCGAGTCCACCTGGCTGCGGGGCAACACCTTCTACGGCAAGCGGCAGATGTTCTCGCCGGAGTTCATGGATTGGCTCGAGACCTTCCGCTTTCCGGAATACCTGCTGGAGAAGCAGGACGGCCAGTATGTGCTGACCTTCCACGGCCCCTGGATCGAGACCACCATGTGGGAGATCCCGGCGCTCGCGATCCTCAACGAGCTGCGCTCGCGCGGCGTGCTCAGGGGCATGGGCAAGTTCGAGCTCCAGGTGCTCTACGCCCGCGCCATGACCCGCGTGTGGGAGAAGATCGAACGCTTGA
>JALYFY010000753.1 GCA_030777385.1 Pseudomonadota bacterium
CAGCTACGCCGGGCAGCCGGTCATGGACGTGGAAACCGACATCTCCCTCAGCGAAGACCCTAGCCTGCACTTCACCTTCACGCCCAAGGTGGCGGGCGACCTGAAGGCCGAGGTGGTGGACAGCAAGGACCAGACCTATACGGGGGACTGGCAGGTCACCCCGCAGCCGGCGAGCTGAGGTGGTCTCTTTGGTATTTTTATCTGCGGTTTCCGTCCCTTTCCGGCATACCCGGATTTGATACCATAGGCGTTAACTCAGGCGTTCTAGTGCGACGCTCCACTCAGGTTCGCCCACTTTTCCGTCATACCCGGACTTGATCCGGGTACCTCCTTTCAGGAGGTTAACGGATGGCATCCGGACTTCAGCTTGAAGTCCTCACGTCAGCCTCCGCCAGGAGGTACCCGGATCAAGTCCGGGTATGAGTGCGTCCGTGAGGACGCTTTGTCAGTGTGGTGCAAGTCCGCACCGGAGGAGGTCACAGCTCCGAAGTCGAAGGTAACTGCGTCGCCGTGAGGCGGGGTGGAGAGCAACCGGAGACGAACCGGCAGTCCGTAGGATGACGAACCCGTTTCGGCGGGGTGGATCGGCGAGCCTGCTCATACGTGGCGAAGCCTTGAATTGACCGCCGGCGCTGAGGTGACTGTCAAAGCGTCCGTCGGGGTCCATCGTGTGGTTGGGGGCGGAATGCCGGGACGGCAGAGCGGAGTAAGCGGAGAGACCTGCCGGCGTGGGTGACGGCGGCAGGAGTCAGAGCCTTCATACTACCGCGATGGCGCGGGACCTCAGCGATGCGGTCGCCGGCGTCGGAGAGGGGCGGCTAGCAAAACCGGCCCGAGGGAAGGGAGGCAGGAAGTGGAATGGAGGAGGCCCGGAGATGACGCAAGGAACAGTCCCGACAGTGCCGGCTTCGGCTAAGCAAGGGACAGAAGCCCTGAACCGTGACTGGGGTTGGGTGGAAGCGTCGGTCTGGACCGAGGCCATGGTGTCGGCGCTGGGCAACGGCGTCAAAGGAGGCAAGTGGTTCAGTCTGATTGACAAGGTGATCCGTCCGGCGACCCTGGAGCAGGCGTGGCTGCGAGTAGCGCGCAACAAAGGGGCGGCGGGCATGGACGGGCAAACCATCGCCGTGTTCGCGCAGCAGGCGGATCGATATCTGCAAGAATTGCAGACTGCGTTGAGGGACGGCAGCTATCGGCCGCAACCGGTCAAGCGGGTGGAAATTCCCAAGGCGGACGGTAAGACCCGGCCGCTGGGCATCCCCTGCGTCAAGGACCGGATCGTGCAGACGGCTGTCAAACTGGTGATCGAACCCATTCTGGAAGCCCGGTTCCGGGACGGCAGCTACGGCTTCCGGCCCGGCCGAAGCACCAAGGACGCCCTGCGCGAGGTCGATCGGGGGCTCAAGGACGGCTACACCTGGGTAGTGGACGCCGATCTGGAAAAGTACTTCGACACGATCCCGCATCGGGGTCTCATGGACAGGGTGGCGGACCTGATCAGCGACGGGCGCGTCCTCGAGCTGATCGAAAGCTTTCTCCAGCAGGACATCATGGCCGAAGCGGCCCGATGGACGCCGGTGGCGGGAAGCCCACAGGGGGCAGTTATCTCGCCCCTGCTGAGCAACCTGTACCTGCACCCGCTGGATGAAGCGATAGAGGCCGCCGGTCACCGGATGATCCGTTACGCGGACGACTTTGTCATTCTCTGCCGGGACGAGGCGGAGGCACGGGCGGCGCTCGACCGGGTGAGAGCCTGGGTCGCCGAAAACGGCCTGACGCTGCATCCCGGCAAGACGCATGTCGCGGACTGCCGGCAAGCCGGCCAGGGATTCGACTTCCTGGGCTACCGGTTCGAAAACGGCAGGCGGTTCGTGAGGCGCAAGAGCCTCAAGGCGTTCAAGGACAAGGTGCGGGCCAAGACCGGCAGAAGCCGGGGCGACAGCCTGCGCCGTGTCATCGATGACCTCAATCCAACGATCAGGGGCTGGTTCGGATACTTCAAGCACACCAGACCGCGCCTGTTCGTCAAACTGGACGGGTTCATCCGCAGACGCCTGAGAGCGTTCCTGCGAACGCAGACCCGAAACCCCGGCTTCGGGATCTGCCATGCCGATCATCAGAAATGGCCAAACGCCTTCTTCGCGAACGAGGGACTGTTCACCCTGCATACAGCCTATCAGCAAGCGAGACGCTCCCGATGAGGAAAGCCACGACTGGAGAGCCGTGTGCGGGAAAACCGCACGCACGGTTCGGAGGGAGGGGAGGCGAAAGCCTTCCCTACCCCTATCGGAAGGGGCGGGGGAAACAGCCGAAGTTAGCGCCCATGGGATCAAGTCCGGGTATGACGGAAAGGTAGAGGAAAATACCCGCGCGATGCACTGGAACGCCTTATGTC
>JALYFY010000754.1 GCA_030777385.1 Pseudomonadota bacterium
GCAAATATTCACTTTGTGCTCCAAAACACACCGTGGGCGGTGTAAATCGGCTTTGATCCCCGCACGTTCCTGCTAAGCTAGGGTAACGTTAGAGCAGGTCTCCTCGAAGCAAGCCGATCCTCATGCACGCACGCACCTTTCGTCTCATGGCCGCCGCAAGCGCCTTGGCCCTGTCCCTTGCTGACGCTGGAGCTCAGTCTCCCGTGCCCCGCCAGAACCCTGCCGCAGGGGCTATCGTGGCAGCCAAGGGCGGCGAGGAAATGCGCTTCGTGCAGGAGGATCTCTGGCGCGCAGCCCAGATCCAGCAGAGCGTCGTCGGCGGCGACACCTTGCGCACCAACGCCATCGGCAACCTGGCGATCCTGTTTTCTGACCAGACCCAAATCCGTGTCGGCCGTAACTCGACCCTGACCGTCAACGACGTCGCCACCAACGCCGGGAACACGCAGCTCAATCTCCAGGCCGGCAATATCTGGGCTCGGGCGGCGCGCGGCGGCTCGGGCGTCGACGTCAAGACGCCGGCAGCCGTCGCGGCCATCCGCGGCACCGACTGGTCCCTGTCGGTGGATGGATCCGGCAAGACCTCTCTCGTCGTGCTGGAGGGCGTGGTTCAACTCTCCAACCCGCAGGGCTCCGTCACGGTGGGCCAGGGCGAGGGAGCGGTGGCGGCCGTCGGCCAGGCGCCCACGAAATTCGTGCTCGTCAGCCCCAACGACCGCGAGCAGATGCTGTTCTACATGTCGCTTCGCGAGGTTTTCATCAATCTTCCCACATCGCCCTTGGAGAACCGGGCGTTTGAGGCTCAAGGGACCCGGATCCGGGCTCTTTCGCCTGAGGCTCGCACGACGGAAGATTGGCTGACCCTGGCAGAAAGCCTCATGAACCTGGAAGGCAGGCGGGCTGCTGCAGCCCCCCTCGCCGAGGCCCGCAACCGTCCAATGACCAAGGCGCAGCGCGCCCGCGCCGACTACCTGGAGGCGCTGATCGCCGGGGCGGATCGCCGCTGGCAGGATGCGATCAGGCTGTTCGACCGTGCAAAGCCCGGTCTCGATCCGCTGCGCCGGGGCTGGGCCGAATACGGACGTTATGCCGCGGCCTCCCTCGCCGATCCGAAACGGGTGCTGCCTGCACCGAAGGTGCCTGTCAGGGATCCCAGGACCGCGGAAATCAGCGCCTATCTCACGGGTTTCCGACAGGACCTGAAGGCTGCCGCCGCAGAGGCTGCTGCAGCCGAGAAGCGGTTTCCGCAGGATGCCGGCCTTGCGATCCTCTCCGCGTCCCTCGCTGAGAGCCTTGATCGCCGCGACGACATGTATGCGGCCTATGATCGGGCTCGGGCCATCGATCCGACCGAGCCGAACGTGATCGCCTTCGGAGCCTCGATCAAAGCCGATTACGGTCGCGACATCGACGGGGCTCTTGCCGACCTCTACAAGGTCACAGGAACCAACCCGAACTTTGCGCTCATGAACCAGATCGGCCTGCTTGAGCAGAGCCGAGGCGCTTTCGTCGAAGCCGAAGCAGCCTTCCGGCGCGCACTCGCGCTGGAGCCGCATAACCCGGTTCCCTACACCAACCTCGCCATTCTTCTCCTTGATCAGAGCCGGGTGGAGGAAGCGGGCGCGCTGATCGACAAGGCGCTTGCTCTCGAACCGTCGGCAGCCTATTCCGCCCGCGGCCGCTATCTTCTGCAGAAGGGCAGGATGTCGGAAGCCATCGAGGCCATGCTCGCCGGGTCCGCCGTCAATCCCGCCCATTCCAACAATCAGCTGATCCTGGCAGACGCCTATTTTCAGAACGGCGACTACGAGCTTGCCCGGCAGACCCTCGACAACGCCGACCGCCTCGACCCGAGGGCGCCCATCGTGCCGATCCTGCGCACGGCCTTCGCCCTCGACCTCTACCTCGCCGACGAGGCGATCCTCGCGGCGCGTGAAGCCCTCCGGCGCTCCCGGGCCCGTGGTGGAGACTATGCGGGGATCTCGGTCAGTCAGCAGAGCGGCTCCTACCCGGTCGAAGCCTACCGCTTCATCAACCTGCATGACTGGGCGCGGTTCTATGCCGACCGGACCTTCGATCCGTTCGATGCCCAAGGCTATTTCGACCAGGCGATCGTCAGCCGCCCAGGGCTGTTCCCCACAGAACCGACGCTCTCGACGGCGGAAGGAACAGAACTCAACAGCGCTGCCCTGAATCTCTCGATCCAGGGTCTGCTTCTCGATCCTCTGGCGATCGCCGGCCGCATCGGACGCTTCGACCCCATACGCCGCCCTTTCCTGGACACGGAGATTTCCGGCGGCGCAATCGTGCGCGGCGGGAAAGTCGGCTGGGAATCGGGCGTGCTGGTCAACGGATTCTCGAACGAGCCTTTGCCGACGAGTTTCAGTTTGTCCGCGAGCGCCAATGAGGCGCGCGGAGATCTGACCGCCGACAACGAGAGCGGACGAGGGATCACGTTCAGCATCGGCGCCGCACCGACTGCGGCCGACCGGTTCATGTTCATGGGCTGGGCCAATGAGGGAAAACCGGGCCTGACGGATATCGACCGCTTCGACTACACCGAAACTTTCGAGCGCGATGCAACCACCCTCTTCGGCATGGCCGGCTGGAGCCATACGTTCGGCTATCGGAATGTTCTCTCGGCCGCCGTGTTCGGAACCAGGAACGATACGGACGATAACAGAGAACTGTGGAACTACAGCGTGTTCCCCACCATCAACACGACGTGGCGGGAAAAGCAGCGCGTGGATGGCATCGTCGGAGCCGTGAGCCATGCTATCGGCATCGGCGACTTCAATCTGCGCTATGGCTTGGAGGCTCAGGCTGGCAAGGTGCGCTATAATGGCCTCTCCGAAACCCGCTACATCTATAACGGCGGATTTGAGGAATACGAGCAGGACTCCATAACCTCCGAGAGCCCCTTCCGCGGTGGCCGCGCCTATGCCGATCTCTCATGGCGTCCGAACGATTGGTTCGAGGCGCAGGCGGGCATCCATCGAACATTCCTTGATGTGAAGGACTCTAGGCCTGATGTGCAGGTCTCGCCCCGTTTCGGCATCGGCGTGTCGCCGCTGGAGGGGCAGTGGCTTCGAGCGGCTTACGTCGAGAATGCCGACTCCTATCTGACGTACTCTCTTGGACCCACAACCACGGTCGGGTTGATCCCGAACGATGCGCCGGCAACCGGGCCGACGAAGAGCCTTATCCTGCGCTGGGACGCGGAATGGACGCCGCATGTCTTCACTGCCGTGGAGTATCAGCGGCAAACGCTGAACGATCTCAACATTCCGAGGATCAACACG
>JALYFY010000755.1 GCA_030777385.1 Pseudomonadota bacterium
CCGAAAGGGCTTGATCGAGTGGCGCCGCGCCTGGGGCTTCACCCTGGTGGCCTTCGCCAGCAGCATCGCCGGGGCGCTCTGCGTCCGCTTCCTGCCCCGCCCGGTCCTCGACGGTCTGATCCCGCTGCTGCTCGTCGCCATCGCCCTCTACTTCGCCCTGTCGCGCAAGGTGAAGGACGAGGACGCCCATGCCCGGCTCTCGGGGCTGGCCTTCGGCCTCACCGCGCCGGTGGCCATCGGCTTCTATGACGGCATCTTCGGTCCGGGCGCGGGCTCCTTCTATATGCTCGCCTTCGTGACGCTCCTGGGCTACGGGGTGGTGCGGGCCACCGCCCATACGAAGGTGGTGAACTTCGCCAGCAATTTCGGCAGCCTCCTGCTTTATGCGGCCACCGGGGCGGTGGTCTGGCCCCTCGGGCTTGCCATGGCCGGAGCCGCCCTGCTGGGCGCGCAGGTGGGGTCGCGGCTTGCCATGCGCCTGGGCAGCCGGATCATCCGGCCGCTCCTGGTCCTGGTGTCGGGCCTGATGGCGCTCAGGCTTCTGCTCGATCCGGCCAATCCCTGGCGGGGGGCCGTGCAGGGGGCGCTCGTGGCGTTTTTTTGACGCGCAAAGGCCGCCTTGCGTTGACGTTGGCGCTTCTCGCGTCTATAAGCCGCCACACACGAGCCCGCGCGTCCCGCGGGCTCTTCGGTTTCCATGCAATCAACCGATCGCCTCCGGAGCTCCGACCAGGAGCCTGCCGCGTCGGATATGAAAGAACGAGGACAGGCCATGGCCAACACCGTGTCCGCCAAGAAGATGACCCGCAAGATCGCGAAGCGCACCGAGATCAATCGGTCGCGCCGCAGCCGCATGCGGACCTTCATTCGCAAGGTGGAGGAGGCGATCGCCTCCGGCAATCAGACCGAGGCCGTGGCCGCCCTGCGCGCCGCCGAGCCCGAGATGATGCGCGCAGCCCAGAAGGGCATCGTGCACAAGAACACCGCCTCGCGGAAGGTTTCGCGCCTGGCGAGCCGCATCAAGACCCTGAGCGCCTAAAGAACAGCTGCTCCCGCAGAGCTGCTGTCGCGTGAGATCAACCCGGCCGGGAGGCCGGGTTTTTTCGTCTTTGGAGGCATTAACCCCTTCTCTTTTTATCCACATAAGGCCTTGACTGGCGACCAGAATCACGGGGTGGCCGGCGGCGGCGGCGCATTTTGAAATGCACATAAAAGCCCAAGCTCGTTCAAGAGCTTAGCAGGCAAAGCTTCGCGAAGCATCGGAATCACATCACGAGTCGATGCGAATCGCGCCTGAATCAAGGTTGCGGGAAAACTCTTTTTTCCGGCTGCGGACAGGCTGTGACGGAACAGTGAATCGGTTGAAGACTCAGGGCTTTATCGCCGCACCCCAAAAGCTGTGGACGAGGTTGTGGACCCGTTCGACCCTTCGCCGGGCAATCCCTGTTGACTCCGGTCTGTTGCACCCCCCCACCCCCCTGTGTAAGGTCAATTCACTTCGGCGGCTCGCCGCGAAGTCATTCATAAAAGCCTCAAGGTATAGATCTCAGAGATGGGGATAAGCCGTTGTTTCACTCGACCGGGAAGCAAGCGAAAACTCGTCCCTTACCCAGGTGTAAACTTGATAGATCTTAGGTGAATGCCGACGATACGACGGTATTCCGTCACCTCGACTTCATTAAAAAACAATAAACTTCAGTACAAGTGGGGGCGCCACGTTTTGGACAACCTGTGAGGCCGCTGAGCCTTGGTGTTCGAAACGGTTTGTGGCGTAGGGATTCTGGTTCTCGAACGGGATCTCGGGGAGGGGATATTGATGTACCACAGCGAAGATCATCGCACCTATGCGGCTTCGAACGAGAGCGGCAGGGAGGTTCCGGGAGAACAACCGGCTCTGGAGGTTTGGGGGCGCGTCAAGCGCCGTCTGCGGGCCGAGCTGGGCGAGGATATCTTCGCCAGCTGGTTCGGCCGCCTCGAGCTGGATTCGGTGATCGATGGCTGCGCGTATCTGACCGTTCCCACCCGCTTCCTGAAAAGCTGGATCGAGTCCCATTACGCCGACCGGGTTCTGGCGGTCTACCGCTCCGAGGCCGGCGACGTGGAGCGCGTCTCCATCGGGGTTCGCAACACCCTGAGCCGGGACGCCGCCCCGCAGCGGCGGGCGAGCGAAGCCCCCCGTCCCAGCATGGCGATGCCGGCCGCCCCGGCAAGCCCGGCGGGAGAGTTCAAGATTCCGGCCGGCGCGCTGCCGCCGGAGGAGCGCGGCGAGGGCTCGGAGCTCGGCGGCGCGCCCCTCGACCCGCGCCTCACCTTCGAGAGCTTCATCGTCGGCCGCTCCAATGCGCTCGCCCATGCGGCGGCGGACCGGGTCGCCCACACCCAGAACGGGCAGGCCATCTACAACCCGCTTTACCTCCATGCGGG
>JALYFY010000756.1 GCA_030777385.1 Pseudomonadota bacterium
CCCGGCCGATGCCTGTGATGATGCCGGCCCCGTGGATCGCGTCCTCATACATGCCGTGGGCGGCGAGCGATCCGAGTTCCAGGAATGGCGCGCCGGGATCGAGCAGGCGCGTCACGCGCTCCCGGGGGAGGAGCTTGCCGCGGGCAAGGTGCCGCTCACGGGCCTTTGCCGGTCCCCCCTCTGCCACGGCCAGCCGCTTGGCTTGGAGATCCTGGGCCAGATCGGCCCAGGCGGCGCGGTTTGCCCGCGCAGTTTCCGAGGAGAGGTCGGCTGAGGTAGCGATCACGGGCACGGCGTCGGACTCCCTTGTTCTACTTTCGGCTCCGTCGCGGCATCGAACCGGCAGGCCTGAGGGTCAGTACCTAGAACTTGGGAGGCCGCGCAACTGCGATCAGCAGACCTTCACATCAGCCTTTCGCACGAATGACCGTTTCCTGGCGGACGGTGCCGCGCCCGCAACGATAGGCTATGCCGCGCACGAGCGACCAATCCTGGGAGACCTGCTGCAGGTAGAGATGTGTGCCGCCAAGCGCGACGGTGGCCTGAATCATGTCGTCGGTGGCGCGGCCGAAGGTCGATCGTCCGAGGGTTACGCCGAAGCCGACATTCACCTGCGTATGCGTTCCAGGCGTCGTCGGGGTGACGGGGCTGACCTCACCAAGGCGGGTGCAGACGCGGACATCGGCTGGCGAATCAACAATTTTGACAAGCTCCGTCGGCTCGGGCCGGTAGGCGCAGGCCGAAGCAGCCAAGGCGACGAGGGAGGCAAGAAGGGCACGTTGCATGAAAGGTCCGCCAGTGATCAGCCGTTTGCACCAGCTTAGAGCATGAAGCAGGGTTGAGGAGAAGCCTTGCCGTATCCTGGGCGAAAATCCTAAAGGCCGTTGCCTGGAAGCAACGGTATCTCCACCTGCTCCGTCGGTCCGAAGATCCCCTCGAAGGCTGTGCGCATCACCGCGTCGACCTCGGGCATAGTCACGGGGATGCCGAGATCCACAAGGCTCGTGACCCCGTGCTCGGTCACGCCGCAGGGGACGATGCCGGAAAAGTGCGAAAGCTCCGGCTCCACGTTCAGGCTGATGCCATGGAAGGTGGCCCATCGGCGGACCCGGATGCCGATGGCTGCGATCTTATCCTCAGAGGCTTCCCCCTTGTCCGGACGGCGCACCCAGACGCCAACCCGATCCTCGCGCCGCTCCCCGCGGATGTTGAAGGCGTCCAAGGTAGCGATCAGCCAAGCCTCCAGGGCGGTCACGTAGCGGCGCAGGTCGGGAGCCCGGCGCTTGAGGTCGAGCATCACATAAGCCACCCGCTGGCCGGGGCCATGATAGGTGTACTGCCCTCCCCGGCCCGTCTGGTGAACCGGAAAACGATCGGGCTCGACAAGATCAGCTGCCTTGGCCGAGGTGCCTGCCGTGTAAAGCGGCGGATGCTCCACAAGCCACACCAGCTCGCGGGCCCGGCCATCGGCTATGGCCTCGGCCCGGGCCTCCATGAAAGCGACCGCCTGTTCATACGCGACGAGCCCTTCCGTAATGCCCCATTCCACAGGATCCGAGCCGCCTTGGGCATGAAATCGTCCGGCTAAGCCATCTCGCAGGTTCGACACCGGTTCACCTTCGCTTGAGCAGGGCCCGCAGCGTGGCGTCCTGCCCTTCTGACCAAGGAGTGCAGGCCGATGCCCGCGCTCCGCAAACTTCCGCTTATATAGCGGTTACAGGGGCTTATCGCCTATCCCATCCTCTGCAACCGAGCCATTCAATCCATTCAATTGCGGCAAGCTCCACGGAAGGGGTTGCAGTGCCCCAATCGATCTGCTAGAGCGGCGACCTCTTCAGGAAAACCTTTCCTGGAACCGAGTTCGCGGTCATGGCGGAATTGGTAGACGCACTACCTTGAGGTGGTAGCGGGGAGACCCGTGGAGGTTCGAGTCCTCTTGACCGCACCAATTCATCAGCACTTCATGTGCTGACCTTAAAAGGCCCCTTACCGGGGCCTTTTTTGTTGGTCATACCTGCACGGGGACCGGGAGAGACCTGAATCAGTTTCCCAAGTGCCTGACCTGATCCTGCAGGAACGCCCGCCAACCGATTCTCCGACAAAGCCTTTCGGGCACATTGCGCAGGCTTGCGCACGCACCTAAAAGGCCGGTGACCCACCTTCTGAGGACGGCTCATGATGGAAGTCGAAGATAAGACGCCGCTTCCGACGCTCGAAGGGCCTGAGACCGAATCCCTGGTCTTCAGGGACGAGGAAGGCGAGCTCAATCCGGAATTCCTGGCCGCCGCGGCTGACGCCATCGATGCGTCGGAAGCCGAGCGGCTGCAGAGGCTGGTCGAAGACTTCCACGAATCCGAGCTCGGCGATCTCCTCGAGGCGCTGGAGCCGGATCAGCGCCCTCGTCTCATCGAGCTTCTCGGCGCGTCCTTCGACTTCGCCGCCCTCACGGAGGTGGATGAAGCGGTCCGCGAGGAGATCCTCGAGGAGCTCGAGACCTCGACCGTGGCGGAGGGTGTGCGCGAGCTCGACTCCGACGACGCAATCACCATTCTCGAGAGCCTGCCCCAGGAAGAGCAGGCCGAAGTTCTCGATCAGCTTCCCGCCATCGAGCGAGTGGCGCTTCAGCGCTCCCTCGACTACCCGGAGGACAGCGCCGGCAGGCGCATGCAGACCGAGTTCATTGCCGTGCCGCCATTCTGGACGGTCGGGCAGACCATCGACTTCATGCGCGACACGGCCGACCTGCCCGAAACCTTCTACGAGATCTTCGTCATCGATCCGGCTGCCCACTTGCTGGGAGCGGTCCCCTTGGACAGGCTTCTGCGCTCTAAGCGCCCGGTCACGATCCAGGAGATCATGAACGACGAGCCCGACCGGGTGGAGGCAACCCAGCACCAGGAGGACGTGGCGCGCCTATTCGAACGCTACAACCTCGTATCGGCTGCGGTCGTGGACGAGGCGGGCCGGCTCGTGGGCGTCATCCTGGTCGACGACATCGTGGACGTGCTGGAAGAGGAGGCGGACGCCGACATCAAGCAGCTTGGCGGCGTGAAGTCGGATGAAGAACTGTCGGATACGATCTTCTACATCCAGAGAAGCCGCTTTCCCTGGCTCTTCGCCAACATGTGCACGGCGCTCATTGCCTCCAGCATCATCCGTCTCTTCGAGGGCTCGCTGGAGCGGATGGTGGCGCTTGCCATCCTGATGCCCATCGTGGCCTCCATGGGCGGCAACGCCGGCACCCAGACGATGACGGTTGCCGTCCGCGCACTCGCCACCCGTGAGCTGGGGCGCTCCAATGCATGGCGCATCATCCGCCGCGAGGCGGTGGTGGGCCTTCTCAACGGGCTGGTCTTTGCCCTGATCATGGGAGTGCTGGCGGGATTGTGGTTCCAGTCGGCGGAACTTGGCGTGGTGATCGGGCTTGCGCTCATCACGGTTCTGATCTTCGCGGCGCTTGGGGGCATCTTCGTGCCCCTGACCCTCAACCGGATGGGCGTCGACCCTGCCGTCTCGTCGGGCCCCTTCGTCACGAGCATCACCGACATTGTCGGCTTCTTCGCCTTTTTGGGGATCGCAACCGCATGGTTTGACCTGTAAGGTTGTTTCGCGCCGTTGCCGTAAGGGCCTGTTAACGGTCTTCAGGCATCCCTGGTGCAGTCCAGTCCTGCGTATATTACAGTTGAACCGATGAAGCCTCGCCGCCGCCCCTCCAGCCGTTCCAAGAACTCTGGCCTGACGACGTTCGTTCGTGTTGCCCGGTTCAGCGCCCTTGCAGCTGTTGCCCTGGGGCTTGCCTCCTGCGCCATTGCGCCCTCTTCTTCGAGCCGCTACCCGTCGAAGGGCGATGCCCGGCCGCATGACGGCGTCGCAACCGCTCACCGGCTGCCGATCCACGGGGTCGACATTTCCAAGTGGCAGGGCGACGTGGACTGGGCTTCGCTGCGCCAAGCCGGCACCAAGTTCGCCTTCATCAAGGCAACCGAGGGCGGCGACCACATCGACAGCAAGTTCCACGAGAACTGGGCAGCGGCCAAAAGAGCCGGCGTGCCGCGAGGCGCCTATCATTTCGTCTATTGGTGCCGCCCAGCCCATGAGCAGGCGGCCTGGTTCAAGCGCAATGTGCCGCGGGACCCGGAGGCCCTCCCCCCGGTCTTGGACGTGGAGTGGAACGGCCAGTCCGTGAACTGCCCCAGGAAGGTTCCGCGCGACCAGGCACTCGCCATGATCGACGTGATGCTGCGCGAGATGGAAGCGCATACGGGCAAGCGGCCGATCATCTACACCGACATCACCTTCCACAAGGAGATCCTGGAAGGCGAGTTCAACGATCACCCCTACTGGATCCGCAGCACGGCGGCCGAACCCCACGTCCGTTACAACAATCGCCGCTGGACCTTCTGGCAGTTCACGACCACCGGCCGGGTGCCTGGCGTGAAGGGCGACGTGGACCGCAACACCTTCTACGGCACTGAGAACCAATGGCGCATGTTCGTCCAGAGCGCCTGCGACCCCCGCGACCATGGGCGGCTCCAGGCCCAGGGCGTCTGCCGCGACATGGACGCGGTGCAGACCGCCAGTATCGACGAATAGGCCGCTCGAACAGAACCGAAATCAAGGCTCCCTTGAGTACTCAAGGGAGCCTTTTCTTTGTGCCAATGGACCCATTGGGATCGAAAGGCCAATGCCGCCGTCCATTTTTCTTAGGCATCGCGCTTGATAAGGGCAGCAATGCTGACCAAAATGGTCCGATCAAGAAAGACATCCATCGCGCTCCCGCCTATCGTGGAAGTGCCGAATGGAACTGGGAGGAATCAATGCTGCCGAACGCCGCCAAGGGCTTCAATTTCGATCTCGGCGAGACCGCCGACGCCATTCGCGAGACCGTGCGCGATTTCGCGCAGGACAAGATCGCTCCGCGGGCCGAGGAGATCGACCGCACCAACCAATTCCCGCGCGACCTGTGGCCCCAGATGGGTGAGCTGGGCCTCCACGGGATCACGGTCGAGGAGGATTATGGCGGCGCAGGCCTCGGCTACCTCGAGCATGTGATCGCCATGGAGGAGATCTCCCGCGCCTCCGCTTCCGTCGGCCTGTCCTACGGCGCCCACTCGAATCTCTGCGTCAACCAGATCCGCCGCAACGGCAACGAGGACCAGAAGCGCCGCTACCTGCCCAAGCTCATTTCCGGCGAGCACCTTGGCGCGTTGGCCATGTCCGAGCCGGGCTCGGGCTCCGACGTGGTGTCCATGCGCACCCGCGCCGAGAAGCGCGGCGACCGCTATGTGCTCAACGGCAACAAGATGTGGATCACCAACGGCCCCACCGCCGATACGCTCGTGGTCTATGCCAAAACAGATCCGGAGGCAGGTCCGCGCGGCATGACGGCCTTCCTCATCGAAAAGGATTTCAAGGGCTTCTCCACGCATCAGAAGCTCGACAAGCTCGGCATGCGCGGCTCCGACACCTGCGAACTGGTGTTCGAGGACTGCGAGGTGCCGGAGGAGAACGTGCTCGGTCAGGTCGGCCGGGGCGTGAACGTGCTCATGTCGGGCCTCGATTACGAGCGCGCCGTGCTGGCTGCCGGCTCCACGGGCATCATGCAGGCCTGCATGGACGTCGTGCTGCCCTACATTCACGAGCGCAAGCAGTTCGGGCAAGCCATCGGCGAGTTCCAGCTCGTGCAGGGCAAGGTCGCCGATATGTACGTGACCATGAATGCGGCCAAGGCTTACGTCTATGCTGTCGCTAAAGCGTGCGACCGGGGGGAGACCACCCGCGAGGATGCGGCCGGCGCCATCCTGTATGCTGCCGAGAACGCCACCCGGATGGCTCTCGATGCCATCCAGCTGCTCGGCGGCAACGGCTATATCAACGATTACCCGACAGGACGCCTGCTTCGCGACGCGAAGCTCTACGAGATCGGCGCAGGCACCAGCGAGATCCGGCGCATGCTGATCGGGCGGGAGCTGTTCGCAAAGACGGCGTGAATGCGCTCACTTAAGTTCTTCGGAATGGCGGTTTGGGATTGCTCCCGACCGCCATTCTCATTCGTGAGCAGCGGTGACTTTCATTAAGGCAAGACCGGCTACACTGAGGAATACATTGCCACCCGCGAGGCAAGGATGACCCTGAAACTGTATGCCCATCCCTTCTCGTCCTACTGCCAGAAAGTTTTGACTGCGCTTTATGAGAACGGCACGCCATTCGAGTATCGGACTCTTGGCGACGAGCAGAGCGGCGCTGAACTGGAGGCTCTCTGGCCCATCAAGCGCTTTCCGGTGCTGGTGGACGATGGTCGCACAGTCATGGAGGCGACGATCATCATCGAGCATCTCGGTCTCTATCACCCTGGACCGGTGCGGCTGCTCCCCGAGGACCGGCGGGAGGCTCTCGATGTGCGGATGATGGATCGGTTCTTCGACAACTACATCATGACGCCGATGCAGAAGATCGTTGCCGACCGCCTCCGCCCGGAGCAGGACCGCGACTCCTATGGCGTCGCGGAAGCCAGGGCCATGCTCGACAGGGCCTATGGCTGGCTCGACAAGACGCTCGCCGGACGTGAATGGGCCGCCGGAAACGGGTTCAGCGCGGCCGACTGCGCGGCTGCCCCATCACTGTTTTACGCCGATTGGGCCCATCCCATCAGCGACAAGTTTGCACGCGTCCGAGACTATCGCGCCAGGCTGCTTGCCCGGCCGTCCTTCGCCAGGGCCGTCGATGAGGCTCGGCCCTACCGCCCGTTCTTCCCGCTCGGCGCTCCCGACCGCGACTGATACCCGGCGATGCCTCCATTGAAAGGCCTTCGTCCCGGTGGCGCTCGACGGGATGGCCCGCTATGAAAGCCTATCCCAACGTCAGGAAACCTTCATGACCCTCGACAAAGCCATCGCCGACGCCCTGCGGGCGGCCTCCACCGCCACGATCACCACCGTGCTGCTGAAGAAGGGCATCCGGCGCTGCTGGATGAAGGGTCCGATGCCGGCCTTCAACGCCACGGAGAAAATGGTGGGTCGCGCCTTCACCCTGCGCTTCGTGCCCGCCCGTGAAGACCTGGCAACCCCGGAGTCCTGGGCTTCCCCGATCTCGACGCGCGCCGCCATTGAGGACATGCCGGAGGGCTGCATCGCGGTGATCGACTCCATGGGCGTCACCGATGCGGGCGTGTTCGGCGA
>JALYFY010000757.1 GCA_030777385.1 Pseudomonadota bacterium
CGACTGGCTCCGCCTCATCCGCTCGGAGAATGTCGGTCCCCGAACATTCCGAGCCCTGGTCAATCAATATGGTGGGGCGGCCGCGGCCCTGGAGGCACTGCCGGATCTCGCCCGGCGCGGCGGGCGCCTGCTCCTGAAGGTCACAAGCCGGGCGGAGGCCGAGAAGGAAATGGCGGCGGCGGCACGGCTGGGCGTGCGCTTCATCGCCATGGGCGAGCCGGATTATCCCAAGACCCTCCAGGCCATCGACACGGCACCGCCCCTGATTGCCCTTCGCGGCTCCAGCGAGGTCCTGGCCAAGCCATGCGTGGCCATCGTCGGTTCCCGCAATGCCTCGGCCTCCGGCCTGACCTTTGCCGAGCGCCTTTCGCGGCAATTGGGCGAGGCCGGTTACGTGGTGGTCTCGGGCCTTGCGCGAGGCATCGATACAAAGGCGCACAGGGCAACCTTGGAGACGGGCACCGTCGCGGTGCTCGCCGGCGGCCATGACCGGATCTATCCCTCCCAGAACGAGCCTCTTCTCCAGGCCATCGTGGAGCAGGGCGGAGCGGTCGTCTCCGAGATGCCGATGGGCTGGGAGCCGAGGGGGCGCGATTTCCCGCGCCGCAACCGGATCGTCTCAGGTCTGTCCTACGGGGTGGTCGTCGTCGAGGCGGCGCGGCGGTCTGGCTCCCTGATCACCGCGCGCTTTGCCCTCGAGCAGGGGCGCGAGGTCTTTGCCGTGCCGGGCTCACCGCTCGACCCACGGGCCGAGGGCACGAACGACCTCATCCGCGATGGCGCGACCCTCTGCGCCGGGATCGAGCACGTGACAGGCGTGCTGGAGCCCCTGATCGCCTCGGGTCCTCGCCTCGACAGAGGCGCCGAGGAACCTCACTATGCCTTGGGGTCCGAGGAGTTGTGGGACGAGCTCGATCTGCCGGATATCGCACGGGCTCCTGTTACAACCATCATGCCCGATGCTGGAGCAGATGAAGACCGTGATGACGCTGAAGCGAGCCTGATCACGCTGCTGGGCCCCTCGCCCATCGCCATCGACGATCTGGTCAGGCAATCCGGATTGTCTATCCGTAGCGTCCAGATGGGCCTGCTGGAGCTCGAGATCGCGGGACGCCTCGAACGTCACGGCGGCAATGCAGTCTCCCTGATCGCAGGGCGCTAGCCCTATCGGTCCTTCTGCTCAGCTTGAAGGCTTCGGATGGCCTCCAAGCGGGCCATATCGAGCAGGTAGGCCAGGAGGTCGAGCTTCGATTCACGGGCGAGGTAGGCCAGCTCGGCCGAAAACTCGGCGATGTACTGGGCCGTCTCGGCATTCGACATGCCGGTTCTCTCCAGGCCGGCCTTTGCCTCGGCTGCATCCTGCTCTTTCGGCGACGGGTCTTTGACGGATCGGCGCATGGCTTTGGACATGGAGGATGCAGCTGTCTCTTTGTTTCACTCCATCTAGATAGCAGCGCAACCAAAGATAAAACAAGCCTATATTATTATACTTTTAGTTGTAGATTGTGGTGCTGCAGTCAACCAAGAAGAGAGATCATCAGGGGCATCGAGACCAGGGCCAGCAGGGTCTGCAAGGTCAGGATCTCAGCCATGAGGGACGCGTTGCCTCCCATCTGGCGGGCGAGCACATAGGCGGCGCTGGCCGACGGCACGGAAGCGGCGATGACGGTGACGCTCATATCGTCCCCGCTCACGCCTGCGAAGCCGGCATAGGTAACTGCCATGAGCGGCATGAGGACGAGCTTCAGGCCGGCCGCGAGAGCGTGGGGCACGCCGGGGCTTGCAAGCCGCCGGATATCGAGGCCTGCGCCGACGATCAGGAGGCCTGCGGCCAGGGCCGCCCGCCCCATGACCTCGATATATCCGGCCAGCGGCTTCGGCAGGGGTGGCGCGAGAAGGTTGAGCGTCAGGCCCACCGCGCAGGACCAGATGAAGGGATTGGTCACGAAGGAGCGCAGGATATCCCAGGGACTTTGCCTCGGCCGCCCCGCGAAGCGGATGAAGACGTAGAAGGCGAGGAGGTTGAGGAGCGGCACCATGGCCGCGATGGCTACCGCGATCAGCGCAATCCCCCGCTGCCCGAACAGGCTGCCGGCGACGGCCAAGCCCACGAAGGTGTTCCAGCGCGTGGCGCCCTGAAAGATCGAGGTGAAGCTTGGGCCGTCGATGCCGAGGTGCCGCTCCAGCAAAGGCCGCAGGCTCAGCACCAGCACCGCCATGGACAGGATGGCGCCGATCAGCGCCCCGCCCACGCCCAGGACCGGCACGGACGACAGGTCCGCCCGGGACAGGGTGTCGATGATGAGGGCCGGAAAGAAGATCACATAGGTGCCCCGCTCGATGCCTGCCCATTGCTGCTCGCTCACGAACCCCGTGGCTCGGCACAGCCAGCCGGTGGCGATGATCAGGAAGGTCGGAATCAGGCTGGCGAGAACGGCGGACATAAGGGGAGCCCGGGAGAGGAGGGGCCGCAAGGCCCGGCAAAAGCAGGGTGCATGAGGCGCTTAGACCCTATCGGGGCCATCGACAAGCGACTGATAAGCTTGCATTGGAATTCAGCGCATGTGCTCCAGTTTTTCACCCGTTGCGTTGCGTCCGAGGCTTCCATGATTCAGGTGACCAATTCGATCGCGCTCGACGAGGGGGAGCTTCAGGAGAGCTTCATTCGCGCCTCAGGCCCCGGAGGCCAGAACGTCAACAAGGTGGAAACCGCCGTGCAGCTGCGGTTCGACGTGCGCAATTCACCCTCGCTCCCGGATTACGTGAAGGAGAAGCTGGAAAGGCTCGCCGGAAAGAGGCTGACGAACGAGGGCGTGCTCATCATCACGGCACAGCGATTCCGCACCCAGGAGCGCAACCGCGAGGATGCGGTGGAGCGCTTGGTCGAGCTGATCCGTCAGGCCACCGAGCGCCCGAAGCCGCGCAGGCCCACGCGGCCGACGCTTGCGTCCAAGAAGCGCCGCCTGGAGGCGAAGGGGCGAAGGTCGGAGATCAAGAAGGGCCGTAGCCCCAAATCAGGTTTCGAGTGAGCGTCGCCGGGGTAGCGCCTTCCAGCCTGGCTCTAACCCTCCGGCGGATAGAGGTGCTCGTTCCCGCGGTAATCGGATACTGAATAGCAGCCTTCGCTTGTCTTCTCGATGGCATCCGGCCC
>JALYFY010000758.1 GCA_030777385.1 Pseudomonadota bacterium
CCGTAACGCTGCCGGGCGGCTTCCACCTTGGCGGAGTCTTGGTCGCAAACGGCGGCGATTTCGACGCCGTCGATCACACGCCAGGCCTCGAGCTGGTTCTGGGCGAAGAACCCGAGGCCGACGACACCGATGCGAACCTTGCTCATGCGATCTCCCATGGCCTGATGAAGCGCCGCTCGAGCCTTTCCAGCATGCGGGATCGAAGGCCGTCGACGGCAACCGCGATGAAGATGATGCCTGCCGTGACGAGGGGATAGATGTACGGATTGGCGTTGATGATGACGAGGCCGTTGGCGGCGGTCTGGATGAGGAGCGCCCCGAAGAGGGCTCCCTTCACGCCGCCGCGCCCGCCGAAAAGGCTCGTGCCGCCGAGCACGGCGGCGGCGATAGCCGAGAACTCGGCCTGCAGGCCGTAGCTTGCGGTGATCGCGCCGATCTGTGTGGAGGAGACGAAGCCGGCCATGCCGGCGAGCGCGCCTGAGATGACGAAGCAGAAGAACACGATGCGCTTGGCCGGAAGGCCGGCTTTCGCGGCCGCGTCCCGGTCCTGCCCCACGGCATAGACCTGCCGGCCGAACGGAGTCTGTTGCAGGAACACCCAGGCGATCACGAACACCACCGCAACAGCCACGATGGCGGACGGAATGCCGAAGACGGTGGCTCGGTTGAGCGACGTGATCGCCTCCGGGAAATAGACGCTCGCGGTGTTCGACACCGACATAGCGATGCCGCGCCCGATGAACAGGGTGCCCAGGGTCGCGATGAACGACGTGATCCCGAGATAGGCCACGAGCGCGCCGTTGACCGCTCCTAGCAGGGCCGATGCGACGAGCACGACCATGAGACCGACCGGCCACGGCACGCCGCCGAGATACAGCCCGAGGATGCACCCGGTCAGATACATGACGGCGCCTACCGACAGGTCGATCTCGGCGGTGAGCAGCACGAAGGTCATGCCAATGGCGAGAATCGCCACGGGTGCTGCCTGGATGACGATGTTGGTGAAGTTCGCCAAGCTCAGGAAACGGTCCGACAAGGAGCCGAACACCAGCAGGATGGCGAGGAACAGCAGGTAGGGGGCGGCCTGCAGGAGCAGGATGGTGATGCGGTTGCGGCTGTTCATGCATAGGCCTCCCGCTTGGGTCCCACAGGCGCCATGGCGGCGGCCAGAATCGCCTCACGGTCGCAGGCGCTGCGGTCGAATGATCCCGTGATCTCGCCCTTGTTGATGGTCAGGATCCGGTCGGATAGGCCCATCACCTCCTCGATCTCCGAGGAGATCAGGAACACCGCCCCGCCCTCCTCCACGAGCCGGTTGATGATCCGGTAGACCTCCTGCTTGGCGCCCACGTCGATGCCGCGGGTCGGCTCGTCGAGGATGAACACCTTGGGCCGGCGCAGGAGCCACTTGGCGATCACCACCTTCTGCTGGTTGCCGCCCGACAGGTGCTTGGCAAGCGTGTCCTGCACCCGGTCCGTTGACAGATGGACCATGCGGGCCAACTCACTCGCCGTGGTGTTCAGCGCCTTCCCGCCGATGAAGCCGGGTCCGACCTTGAAGCGTTTGAGAAAGGTCAGCCCGATATTGTCGACGATGGAGGCATCCATCAGCAGGCCTTCGTTGCGCCGGTCCTCCGTCAGGAAGGCAAGACCCGCCGCCATGGAGGCCTTCGGATTTGGGCGCAGGAGCCGCGTGCCGGCCACCTCGATGGTGCCAGCCTCTAGCGCGTCGAGGCCGAAGATGAGGCGCGCGAGTTCGGACCGGCCCGAGCCCATGAGACCCGACAGGCCGACCACCTCGCCGGCGCGGATGTCGAAGGAGATGCTGTTGGCGACGCCGCGCTGGGTGAGGTTGCGCACCCGCAGGGCCACCTCCTCCCGCGGCTTGGCGATCCGCTCCGGATAAATCGCGTCGATGGAGCGTCCGACCATCATGGAGATGATGCCGGGCAGGCTCAGTCTTTCCCGCAGATCCGTGCCGACCACGGCGCCGTCGCGCAGCACCGTGACCCGTTCGCAGACATGCATCACGTCCTCGAGCGCGTGGCTGATGAAGATGATGCCCACGCCCCGGCTCTTGAGCCGGTTGACGATGGCGAACAGCCGCTCCACCTCGCGGCGCGTGAGCGAGGTGGTGGGCTCGTCGA
>JALYFY010000759.1 GCA_030777385.1 Pseudomonadota bacterium
CCTCTACCCCCACGAGGTTTCCGGCGGCATGGGCCAACGCGCCATGATCGCCATGATGCTCATCTCGCAACCCGATCTGCTGATCGCCGATGAGCCCACCTCCGCCCTCGATGTGACAGTGCAGCTACAGATCTTGGCCATCCTCGACCGGCTGGTGTCGGAACGGGGGATGGGGCTGATATTCATCTCGCACGATCTGCGTCTCGTGTCCTCGTTCTGCGATCGCATCCTCGTTATGTATGCCGGCCGGGTCGTCGAGGAGGTCCCGGCCGGAGCGCTCCGCGAGGCGTCGCACCCCTACACGCGGGGTCTACTGGAGTGCCTGCCGAGAGTCGGCGAGGAACGCCATCCTCTTCCGACCCTTGCCCGTGATCCGAGCTGGGCGCCATGACGGCGGGGATCGAGGTCGAGGGCCTGCGGGTGGTCTACGCGGGCTTCGTCGCCGTCGCGGGGGCATCGTTTCGGGTCGGACCGGGGGAGACCTTCGGTATCGTCGGCGAATCGGGGTCGGGAAAGTCGACGATCCTCCGTGCTATCTGTGGTTTGGCACCGCTGCAGGCCGGTCGGATCACCCTCCTGGAAGCGGATCAGGGGAATGCTCCTCCGATACCCGGCTCGAAGCGGTTCCGCCGTCTCGTCCAGATGGTCTTTCAGGACCCGTACGGTTCGCTCCACCCTCGCCAGACGGTGGACCGGATCCTGTCCGAGCCGCTCGCGATCCATCGCATCGCGGGCGCGCAGCGTCGGATCAAGCAGTCGCTCGACGAGGTCGGCCTCGGATCGGGGTTTCGCTTCCGCTATCCGCATCAACTTTCGGGCGGCCAGAGGCAGCGAATCGCCATCGCCCGCGCCCTCATTCTCGAGCCGGAGATCCTCCTCCTGGACGAGCCGACCTCAGCCCTCGATGCCTCCGTTCAAGCCGAGGTGCTGAACCTATTGGAGGACCTTCGCCGCCGGCGCGGGCTCGCTTACGTCTTGGTGAGCCACGACCTCGCCGTTGTGACCCACATGTGCGAACGGATCATCGTGATGAACCAGGGCCATGTCGTCGATTGCTTGACGCCGGCGGATCTCGCTGTCCAGCGGACACAGCACGATTACACGCGGAAGCTGATAGACGCCTCGATCGGCTTCAGACGTGGTGCTCCGCATGCCTCCGGGGCCTGAAAGTCCGCTCCACCCCGCTTGCAGGCGCGCCCCGCAACGATGCGCTCGCCCAAGCAACACCAAGCAAGGGGACGCAATTTGCCGAACACGGCCGATCTCCGGACAGGGCGCGGGTGAGAGGTGGCTCCGTTTGTCTGAACAGCAGCTTGCGCTGCGATAAGTGGAGCCCTGCCGGGTTCAGGCCGCCACGGATTGCGGCAGCCGAGTGAAGGGGGCCTGGTCCGGCGTCTGCCGGTCAAGGCTCGAATGGGGCCTGCGGCCATTGTAGAAGCCCAGGTATCGGCCGATCGACGCGCGTGCGTCGCTGACCGTCTCATAGGCCATGAGATAGATCTCCTCGTCCTTGATCGAGCGCCACAGCCGCTCAACGACGACGTTGTCCCGCCAGGAGCCCTTGCCATCCATGCTGATGGCGACCCCAGCCTTGAGCAGCACGCCCGTGAAGTCGTGGCTGGTGAACTGCGAACCCTGATCGGTGTTGAAGACCTCGGGTCGGCCATGCCGGGCGAGCGCCTCCTCCAGGGCCTCGACGCAGAACGCCGCCTCCAGGGTGATCAACACCCGCCAGGCGAGAACGCGACGGCTGAACCAGTCAACCACGGCAGCCAGATAGACGAAGCCGCGCGCCATCGGGACATAGGTGATGTCCATGGCCCAGACCTGGTTCGGGCGGTCGACCTTCATGCCGCGGAGCAGGTACGGGTAGATCTTGTGCCCCGGTGCCGGCTTGGAGGTGTGGGGCTTGCGATAGATCGCCTCGATGCCCATCCGCTTCATCAGCGTCGCCACAGGCCGGCGACCGATCCCGATCCCCTCCTGGTTGAGGAGATCGCGCAGCATTCGGCTGCCCGCGAAGGGGAACTCGAGGTGCAGTTCGTCCATCCGCCGCATGATGGCCAGATCGGCGGCGAGCACCCGCCTGGGCCGGTAGGAGACGCTGCCGCGACTGATCCCGAGCGCTTTGGCCTGCTTGGTGATCGGCAGCGCGTGAGACCGGTCGATCATCGCTTTGCGCTCAAAAGGCCGGCCTTGCTGAGC
>JALYFY010000760.1 GCA_030777385.1 Pseudomonadota bacterium
ACCAGAAAGCTGCGACCACGATCGGGGATGATGCCGCCGCCACGATCTACCACTTCATCTCGACGACGCTCGTGGCGCGCATTGCGGATCTCCTGGGCGAGACCCAGCAGTCCGAGCGGCTCCGGTCGCGGGCGCAGGAGATCCAGGACGCCTTCGCCAGCGAGTTCATCACTTCTTCGGGGCGCATCGCTTATGGCGACCAGACCTCCTACGCGTTGTCGCTCCTCTACGACCTCGTCCCGGACGAACATCGCGAGGCCGCTGCGCGGCAGTTCCGTCGCGTGGTGGAGGCAACCGACGGGCGGATCGGGACCGGGTTCATCGGCACGCCGGCGCTCCTGCCGGCACTCTCCAAGCTCGGTATGCACGACCTTGCGGGGAAGGTGTTCCTGAACGAGCGACTCCCGGGCTGGCTCTACCAGGTGAAGACAGGCGCCACGACGATCTGGGAGCGCTGGGACGCCGTCGGTCCAGATGGGACGCTCTTCGACCCTGGCATGAACAGCTACAACCATTATGCCTACGGGGCGGTGTGTCAGTGGTTGTTCGAGGGGGTCGCGGGATTGCGGCGATCAGAAGATGGCCCGGGCTTCGCGCGACTCGACCTCGATCCCATCATCATCCCCGAACTGGGCTACGTCCGCGCCCGGCACCGGAGCCCCAAGGGCGAGGTCGCGGCTGAGTGGCGGCTCGAAGGCGAGCGTGTGATCTACCGGGTGACTCTGCCCGAAGGAGCCGAAGGTCGCTTTGAGCCCGGTACTCGGTCCCAGGTGACACTGGCCGGCGAGCCGCAATCAGGCGCGATCACACTCGGCGCTGGCACGCATGAGATCGGCTTCACCGTCATCTAACGACAACGCGGGGCCAACCCGCGCGACAAACATTCCACCAAGGAGGAGACCCAAATGACCAAGCATCTGATCCCGAGCGCCGCCTTGGCGGCCGCGCTCGTCACCGTTGCAGGAAGCGCCTGGGCCCAAGAGGCGGTAGAGCTCACATTCCTCGTCGATACCGATCCCGGCATCGTGGCCGTGGTTGAAGCCCTGACGGCCGCCTACACGGAGCAGCACCCGGACGTCGCTTTCGAGATCGAGCAGCGTCCCGGTGGCGCCGAAGGAGACAACATCGTCAAGACGCGCCTCGCTACCGGCGAAATGGCGGACGTGTTCCTCTACAACGCAGGCTCGCTGTTCCAGGCGCTGAACCCGACCGAAACGCTGGAGCCTCTGGACGACCTGCCGAACATGGCCAACGTGCTCGACAGCTTCAAGCCGGTGGTGACGGGCACTGATGGCCATGTCTACGGCGTGCCTGCGCAGGCTGCGATGGGCGGCGGCATCTTGTACAATAGGCCGATTTATGAGGAACTCGGCCTTTCCGTGCCGACGACCTGGGAGGAGTTCGCGGCCAACAACGAAGCCATCAAGGAGGCGGGCTATGTTCCTGTCGCCCAGACCTATGGCGACACCTGGACCTCGCAGCTCTTCGTGCTAGCCGACTACTTCAACGTCCAGGCGGCGGAGCCCGACTTCGCTGAAAGCTACACTGCCAATCAGGCCAAGTACGCGACCACGCCTGCGGCTATGCGCGGCTTTGAACTCCTTCAGGAAGGGTTCGAGAAGGGTTGGTACAACGAAGACTTCGGCGCCGCGAAGTACGACGACGGCCTTCGCATGGTGGCTGAGGGTGAGGCTGCTCACTATCCCATGCTGACCTTCGCCATCGGCGCCATCGAGGAGAACTACCCGGAGTCCCTGGGCAACGTGGGCTTCTTCGCCCAGCCCGGCCCCGAGGGCGCTCCGAACGGCCTGACGGTCTGGTATCTGACGTCGATCTACGTCCCCAAGGGCGGCGAGCACACCGACGTAGCCAAGGACTTCGTGAACTTCGCCGCCAGCACAGAAGCCTGCGATATCATTCTTGATACGATTGGCGCGACCGGACCCTTCCTGATCGAGGGCTGCGAGCTTCCCGCAGATGTGCCGCCTGCCGTGGCGGACATGCTGCCGTACTTCGAGACGGAAGGTGCGACGGCGCCCGCGCTCGAGTTCCTGTCGCCGATCAAGGGCCCCGCGCTCGAGCAGATCACGGTCGAAGTTGGCTCGGGCATCCGCTCTGCCGCCGATGCAGCGGCGCTCTACGACCAGGACGTGACCAAGCAGGCCCAGCAACTCGGTCTTGAGGGCTGGTGAGCCATGACGGGGGGCGTCGGACTTTCCTCCCCTGATGCCTCCGCTCAGGGGCGAGCAGCGAATGCGGTCCTCCGCCGTCGCCGCTCGCCTTATCCCACATGGTTCTTCCTGCCAGCGGCGGTCGTGTACGGCACGCTCTTTGTCCTGCCGACGCTGGCCTCCTTGTGGTTCAGCTTCACGCGTTGGAACCTCTTCGAAGCGGAGTTCATCGGTCTGGAGAACTTCCGGCAGTTCTTCCGCGAACCGTTTCTCGTGCAGGGGATCGTCAACACCATCATCTATGGTGGGCTCACCAGCGCGCTCAAGACGGTGCTGGGCCTTTTGCTGGCCGTGCTCCTGACCTCGCCGATCATCTTCCGAGGCACCCTGCGGACGCTTGTATTCTTTCCCGTCCTAGTCTCGACCATTGGCGTGGGCTTCGCCTTTGAGGCGATGATGCATCCCACCAAAGGGGTCATCAACGTGGCCCTGGAGACGATCGGTATTGATGGACCGGGCTGGCTCGTGAACCCCTCGTTGGCGCTCCTCTCCGTGGCACTGGTCGACGTCTGGAAAGGCGTGGGCCTTGCCACCGTCATCTTCATGGCCGGTCTCGTCTCGATCCCGCAGGACTACTACGAGGCCGCAAGGATCGACGGGGCAAGCCGTTGGCAGCTCTTCTGGCGGGTGACCGTGCCCTTGGTGCGCCCGGCCACGGTTACTGTTGTGACGCTCTCCCTCATATCCGGCCTCAGATACTTCGAGCTGATCTGGGCCATGACCGGAGGGGGCCCAGGCTTCTCTTCAGATGTGATCGCCTCGGTGATCTACAAGCAGTACCAGGCAGGGTTCTACGGCCTCGCCACGGCCGGCAACGTGATCCTCTTCCTGCTGATTGCGCTTCTCGTGCTGCCACTTGTCTGGTGGCTCAATCGGAGGGAGGTGGATCTGTGACGGCCGTGCCCGGATCGCCAGCCAAGCCCATCGCTCAAGCCCATCGCCGACCGCCGAAGTGGCGCCCTATCATCGTCGGCGGGCTCGCGATGCTCGTGGCTCTTGTCGTCTTCGTCGTGCCGTTCCTGTTCATCGCCTTTCAGGCCGTGAAAACCCGGCGAGACGCGAGCCGTCTGAGCT
>JALYFY010000761.1 GCA_030777385.1 Pseudomonadota bacterium
GCGGCCGCATGCGCATCGGCTACGGCTGGGGAACGCTTTTGACCAACGACTTCCGGGGGCTTGCCCCCGAGGGGCGTCTCGATCCCATCTCCATCGTCTGCAAGGTGATTTCGGCCGACGGACGGCCTACGGTGAAACTCTCGGACAATCCGACGAAGGCCATGGGGCCGAAGGCCGAGGTCGAGCGCTACAAGCGGGTTTTCCACGTGGGCGCGCAAACGGCGCAACCGGTATTGGTGTGATGGACATGAACGTCGATCTGAATTGCGACATGGGTGAAGGCTTCGGCCCCTGGCCGATGGGCGACGACGAGGCGATGCTCGACATCGTGTCATCCGCCAACATCGCCTGCGGATTTCACGCGGGCGATCCGTCGATCATGTTCCGCACGGCCGAGATCGCGAAGCGCAAGGGCGTGGCCATCGGCGCGCATCCCGGCTTCAACGATCTCCACGGCTTCGGCCGCCGCATGATCCGCGGCGATTCGCCTGCCGAGATCGAGCGCATCATCGCCTACCAGATCGGCGCCATGCAGGCCGTCGCCTCGCTTGCGGGCCACAAGGTCACCTATGTGAAAGTGCACGGGGCTCTCAACAACATGGCGAACGAGGACGAGGATCTCGCTCTCGCCATCGCCCGCGCCATCAAGGGCGTCGATGCAAACCTCATCAACATGTGCATGCCGGGCCTCTTGATGGAGAAGGCATCGCACAGCGTCGGCATTCCGGTCGTGCGTGAGATCTTCGCCGACCGCACCTATGAGGACAACGGCACGCTTACCAGCCGCAAGAAGCCCGGTTCCGTGCTGCACGATGCGGAGTTCGCGGCGGAGCGCATCCTGCGCGCGGTTCAGGACAGGGCCGTCACCACGGTTTCCGGCAAGCGGATCCCGGTCGAGATCGATACCATCTGCGTTCATGGCGACGAGCCGAGCGCGGTCGCCATGGCGCGAACGGTGCGGGCCAAGCTGGAGGCGAACGGCATCGCGATTGCGCCGTTCTCGCGGTGAGGGGCCATGCTGTTCAAGGACCACTTCTCAGCGCGGTCTGCGGATTACTCGGCTTACCGGCCGACCTATCCGCATGCTCTTGTCGATTATCTGGCGGGCCTTTGCCAAACCAGCGATTGCGCGCTCGATGTGGGGTGCGGAACGGGCCAGCTGTCGGTGCTGCTGGCCAATCGTTTCAGCCGCGTCATCGCCACTGACGCCAGCGCGCAGCAGATCGAGCAGGCAGAGGCGCATGAGCGCGTGAGGTATCGCGTTGCGCCTGCCGAACGCAGCGGCCTTCCTGACGGATCGGTCGATCTCATCGCGGCAGCTCAAGCCGCGCACTGGTTCGATCTCCCGGCCTTCTATGGGGAGGCGCGCCGCGTCGGAAGACCCGGCGCGATCCTGGCGCTCATCACCTATGGCGTGCTGCAGGCCGATTCCGATATCGATCCCGCGGTTCAGCATTTCTACAAGCATGTCGTCGGGCCGTACTGGCCGCCCGAGCGCCGGCATGTGGAGGAGGGCTACCGCTCCTTCGATTTTCCCTTCGACGAATTGCGTGCGCCACCCCTTGCCATCGAAGTGCACTGGCGAGCCTCGGACCTGATCGGCTATGCGGACACATGGTCGGCCGTGCGAGGCGCCGAGAAAGCCCTGGGGCGCGAGCCCATCGAGCGCTTCCGGCAGGATCTTTTCGAGGCCTGGGGAGACCCAGAGCAGCAGCGCACGATCCGGTTTCCGCTTTCGATGCGTGTCGGGCGATTATAGACCCTCAGCGTTCGAAAGCCCTCGCCAGGAACGGCTCCAGCGCAGCCAGGGTCTCGTCCGGTGCTTCCTCGGCAAGGTAGTGGCCGCAGTCGATGGCGTGGCCTTCCACATGGCCGGCCCAGTCGCGCCAGACGGACAGCACGTCGTACCATTGGTCCAGGCCGTTCTGCTTGCCCCAGAGAGCCTGAACCGGGCAGGCGATCCGCCGGCCGGCCTGCCGGTCCATTTGATCGAGGCGCATGTCCATGGTCGCGCCGGCCCTGTAATCCTCGCACATGGCGTGGATCGTATCCGGATCGGTATAGCAGCGCCGGTATTCGGCGAGCGCTGCCTCATCGAAGAACGAACGGTTCCGGCGAAGATAGAAAACCTCCGGGTCCGACGCGATCATGCGCTCGGGGATCGGGTAGGGTTGGGCGAGGAAGAACCAGTGCCAGTATCCCATGGCGAAGGCCATGTCCGTGCGCTGGAAATGCTCCGCCGTGGGGATGATGTCGAGGACCGAGAGGGCAGCGATCTGCTCGGGGTGATCGAGCGCCATGCGATAGGCGCAGCGCCCACCCCGGTCGTGGCCGACAACGGCAAAGCGCTCGAATCCGAGGGCGTGCATCGCCTCGACCTGATCGCGCGCCATGGCCCGCTTGGAATAGGGCTCATGATCCTCGGTCGTCGGCGGCTTCGCGCTGTCGCCATAGCCGCGCAGGTCGGCGCAGACGACGGTGTAATGCTCTGCCAGCCGTGGAGCCACCCGATGCCACATGACGTGGGTTTGCGGGTGCCCATGCAGCAGAAGGACAGGCGGGCCGCTTCCTCCGTGACGCAGGTTGATTGCAGCCTCGGAGGTTTCGATTCGGCGATGCGTGAAATTCTCGAACATCCCGCTGTTATCTTACAGTTTTTGCATGCCCGCCAGCGCCGCCCGCAACAGGCGGAGCCTGCAGGCATGGCACGCGCCTGCAGGCTCTTGCCGAAGGAACTCACCAGGAGCGGCGTTCCCCATTGTCGATATGGATGATGCCGTTTCTGTAGACCTTGAGGCCTCCCACTTCTGGGCGGGACCGGAGATAGGCCATCACGCCACGGGTGCGGGTCCGCACCCTGAAGTCGATGGCCCGGCAGGACAGGTGCAGGGATTGGCGGGCGCCGCCGGCACGCCAATTGCGTCCCCGGCTGCGATGAGTGGACTCGATGCTGACAGGGCCGAATTTGGCCGCAACGGATGCAACGACCTCCCGCAGGTTGCCCGGAACACAATTCGTCGGAGCGCTGGCGCGCAGCGTGATCGTTCCCCGGGAAACCAGCGAGGAGAAGCCCGAGAGGGTTCTCGCATCCGGCAGGCTGCCGGTTGTGTCGGGATCGGTGATGCTGCCGTTGGACGGCAGGCTGACATACTGAGCCGGAGGGATGGTCAATTCGTCTCCATCGCCGGCCCTGAGCGAAGCAGGCGACATTCCCAGCAGAAGCGCACCGGCCAAGAAGGCAAGCCGAGGCGCACGACGAAGTCGGGAATTGGTGCTCATCGGGTTCTCCCCGTGTTGAGCCCCCACAGGTTTTCAGCCGCCGAAATGGTCCTCCCAACGGCACTCGTGTTTATTG
Source organism: Pseudomonadota bacterium (assembly GCA_030777385.1). GTDB lineage: Bacteria > Pseudomonadota > Alphaproteobacteria > Rhizobiales > Beijerinckiaceae > Microvirga. The sequence continues at coordinate 3,356 of JALYFY010000761.1, forward strand.
GTCAGTGAACTGACGGTTGCGTTTTCAACGCTTGGGCAAGCTACCTAAAGTAAGCTTGGCACTGGGGCAAGAACGCCGCAAAGGAATTGAGGGACCAAAGAAGGCTATTGGTTGGCAAAGCTTTAGTTTCTAAGGTTTTCAGGGAGAAGATATTTTGGATTAGTTTTGACATAACAATGCACTAGCTCTTGCGGACGCGCTTCGTGATGCACACATCAGGGCTTGTCGCGCCGGGATTGTCCGGCCGTCTGGAGACTGGAATGAACACTGCCCGCAGCGATGTTTTCGAAGCCATCAAGAGTGCTGGTCCCAGCCGGGAGGACGCGATTGCGCGCGTCACGATGGTTGCAAAACTCATGGACAGCGCCTTCGTCATCCCAGGGTTGAACCGCCGCGTCGGCCTGGACTCCGTGCTCGGCCTCGTGCCGGGCATCGGCGATGCCCTTTCGGCCGCTCTGGCAAGCTACATCATCTGGGAGGCGCGCCAGCTCGGCCTGCCGCGCTGGAAGATCGCCCGGATGATCGGCAATGTGGCCGTCGATACGACGATTGGCGCCATTCCGCTCGCGGGCGACCTGTTCGACGTCTTCTTCAAGTCGAACGAGCGCAACCTGCGGATCATCCACGAGCATCTGGGCATCACCAAGCGCGGCCCCCGCCAGATCGACGGCACCGCCGTTCGGGTCGAGGAGCGCTAGCATGAGGCGGCTTTTGTGGGTTCTGGCCTGGATCGCCGTTGCGGTCTGGTCGCTGTTCGCCTGGGGCGCCTATGGGCTGCTCGACTTCTTCGGCGGCGTTGCGGCCCGCAACGCCGATGTCGTCATCGGTCATCCCGAGACGGTCGAATGGCTGTCCTGGGCCTTCGCGGTGCTGAGAAGCCTTGGACTTGGCGCCGTCGTATTCGTATGGGGCCTCGTCTCGCTGCTGATCCTTGCAGTGCCGGCCGTGCTGAGCCTGTTCCTGGGCCGCTCGCATCCTGCGCCAGGGTCTTACGACTGGCGCGGTCCGGTGACGGGCTCGCCGAGACCCGGTGCAAACCCCACCATCCTGCCGCCTTCGCAGCCTCCGATCCGCAGGATCGAGAGACGCTAAAGAAAAAGGGCGAAGCGACATCCGCTTCGCCCTTTTCTGTATCCGGCTCCAGATTGACAGCGACAGAGCTGTCATCCCCGGCGAACGAAGTGAGGGAAGGGGATCCATGGTGCTGAGCGCGTGTGGATTCCCTTCCCCTCCGCTGCGCTTCGGCCGGGAATGACAAAGCGGTTGGCGCTAAGGTGTCATCCCCGGCGGTCCGCAGGACCGGGAAGGGGATCTACTCACACGCGTGGCGCCATGGATTCCCTTCCCCTCCAGCGGCTTTGCCGCTTCCGGCCGGGAATGACACCCAGGGGGGAGCCACAAGGTCAGCGCCACCCTGTCATCCCCGGCGAGCCGAAGGCGAGGGAAGGGGATCCACCCATGCGCGCAACGCTATGGCTTCCCTTCCTGTCCGCGGCGCGTCAGCCGGGAATGACACCCAGGTCAGTGCGACCATGTCGTCAACGTTCCCGTGTGCCGATGCTCAGCGGTGGCTTGAGATGAACTGCTTGAAGCGCTCGGATTTCGGAGCGCCGAAGACCTCTGCCGGAGCGCCTTCCTCCTCCACCACGCCCTTGTGCAGGAACACGACCCGGTTCGACACGTCGCGGGCGAAACCCATTTCGTGCGTCACCACCAGCATGGTGCGGCCTTCCTCGGCAAGCGAGCGCATGACGCGGAGCACTTCGCCGACCAGCTCCGGATCGAGCGCCGAGGTCGGCTCGTCGAACAGCATCACGTCCGGCCGCATGGCGAGCGCCCGGGCGATGGCGGCGCGCTGCTGCTGACCGCCGGAGAGATGCGAGGGGTACTGATTGCGCTTGTCGACGATGCCGACCTTGGTCAGCAGCTCCTCGGCTTCCGCGATGCATTCCGCCTTCGGACGCTTCTGCACGTGCACGGGGGCTTCGATCACGTTCTCCAGGACGGTCATGTGGGACCAGAGGTTGAAGCTCTGGAACACCATGGCGACGCGCGAGCGGATGCGGTCCACCTGGCGCTGATCGGCCGGCTGCATGCCCTTGCGACCCTTCTTCAGGCCGATCGTCTCGCCGCCGATGCGGATATCGCCGGAATCGGGCACCTCCAGCATGTTGATGCAGCGGAGCATGGTCGACTTGCCCGAGCCCGATGCGCCGAGGATCGAGATCACGTCGCCTTCCTGTGCTTCGAGCGACACTCCTTTGAGAACCTCGAGCGAACCGAAGCTCTTGCGGAGATTGTGGACCGAGACGGCAGGAGCGGTTTGGGACGACAAGGATGCAACTCCGTTAGACATGGGCGGCCTCCAAGCGCGGCTCCACATCGGAGGGGCGGCGCAGGTGAGGCGAGAGCCACCATTCGATGGCCATGATGATGCGCGTGATGAGGAAGTTGAGGACGAGGTAGATCAGGCCCGCAACGATGAAGACCTCGATGGCGCGGAAGGTCTGCGAGATCAGTTTGGCCGCAAGGCCGGTCACCTCCATCATGGTGATGACGGAAGCCAGCGACGTCGCCTTCACCATGAGGATGATCTCGCTGCCATAAGCCGGAAGCGCCTGGCGGACCGCGATGGGGAAGATGACGCGCCGGAAGAGCAGGAAGCCCGACATGCCGCAGGCCCGCGCCGCCTCCACCTGATTGTGCGGCACCGACTGCAATCCGCCGCGGATGATCTCGCTGGCATAGGCGGCCGTGTTCAGGGTCAGCGCGAGAACGGCGCACCAATACGCCTCGCGCAGGAAGCTCCAGAGGCCGATGGCCTCGAGCGTCGGGCGGAACTGTCCGAGGCCGTAATAGATCAGGAAGATCTGCACGAGGAGCGGCGTGCCGCGGAACACGAAGACATAGGCCTGCGCCGGCCAGTCCAGGATCTTGAGGCCCGACATGCGCATCAGCCCCAGGAGCATGGCCAGCACGGCGCCGAACGCGACCGAAGTGAAAGCCAGGTTCAGCGTCAGCGGCACGCCGCTCATGAGGCGCAGGAAGGTTTCCTGCATGAAGGCGAAGTCCATCAGGAAGCCCTCCGCATGCCGCGCAACGAGTGGGACTCCGCGCGCTGGAAGAGATAAGTCGAAACCCAGGTGATGAGCAGGTAGAGCACCGCTGCCGTGAGATAGAAGTCGAACGGGCGGCGGGTGGAGCCTGCTGCGATGTTCGACTGACGGAGCAACTCCACAAGGCCGGTCACGGAAATCAGGGCCGACTCCTTCAGGACCAGCTGCCAGGTGTTGCCGAGGCCCGGAATGGCATAGCGCAGAACCTGCGGGGCGATGATGCGGCGGAACATGAGCCAGCGGTGCATGCCGACCGAACGGGCCGCTTCCAGCTCGCCGCGGCCGAGCACCTGATAAGCGCCGCGGAAGACCTCCGCCTGATAGGCACCGGATATGATCCCGATGGCCAAGGCCCCCGTGACGAAGGCCGGCACGCCGATGAAGCCTTCGGCGCCGAACAGGCTGCCGATGGCGCCGAGCGCCGCGCTGCCGCCGAAATAGAACAGGTAGATGACGAGAAGATCCGGGATGCCGCGCAGGACGGTGGTGTATCCGTCGGCAAGGCTGCGGATGACGACGTTGCCGCCGATCTTGCCCCAGGCCACGAGGGTGCCGACGACGGAGCCTGCAAGGAAGCCGCATATGGCGACTGCGATCGTCATGCCTGTCGCGGTGAGAAGAGCCCATCCCCAACCGTTGGGGCCGAACCCGACGAGCTCAAAATAGCTCAGCTGCTGCACGCGTCCTAACTTTCCTGAATGGGATCACCTTCCGGGGCGGAGGATGAAACCGCTACCTGTCATGTCCGGCGCCGTTCGCGCCGGATGCCCGACCCGGCCTGGCGAATGGCCAAGCCGGGCTGGCACGCTCTTGTCAGCTTTGCGGCGTCATGTCGACCTTGAACCATTGCTGCGTGAGCTTCTGAACGGTTCCGTCGTCGATTGCAGCCTGGACGGCCTTGTCGAACATGGCTTTGAGCTCGGTGTCGTCCTTGCGCAGGCCGACGGCCACGCCGCGCCCGAGCACGTCGCCGCTCACCCCGCCGCCCGCGATGGCCATGTCCTTGAACTCCGGCTTCTCGGTCGTCGCCTTGAGGGACGAATGGGCCGCGAAGATCGCGTCGACACGGCCTGCGGAGAGGTCGAGATCGTGCTGCTCCGTGGTCTTGTACTCACGGATGGTGATCGTGTCCTTGAGGTACTTTTCCAGGAACTGGGAGTTCACGGTCGCGGTCTGGACGCCGATGGTCTTGCCTTTCAGGAGCGGCTTCCACTCCTCGATCATCGCCTTTGCGGCTGCCGCATCCCTGTCGAGGTTGAACCGCTTGCCCTCGCCGGCGAGCTTCACGAGCGGCGAGCCCTTCATGGCGCCCCAGCCATGGAGACCGGACGCATAGGGACGGGAGAAGTTGAGCGCTTCCAGACGCTTCTCGGTGATGTTCATGCCGGCCATGATGGCATCGTACTTCTTGGCCTGGAGCGCCGGAATGATGCCGTCCCAGTCCTGGGAGACGATCTCGCACTTCACCTTCATGCGCCTGCACAGATCGTTGGCGAGATCGATCTCGAAGCCTTCGAGCTTGCCGCCTGCACCCGTGAAGTTCCACGGAGCATAAGCGCCTTCCGTGGCGATCTTGACTGTCCTCTCCTGCGCGGCCGCTCCGCTCAACGCAAGAGAGGAGGCGAGCAGGCCGAGACCCAAAGCCTTGAAGAATTTCATCGTCGTTCCCTTTGGTCAGTTTTGACTGATCCTGTTGTCCGGATGCAGGCCGCAGCCTCCTCAGGCCGAAACCCGCACCCCATCCCAAGAGCTAACATTCAAACGCCAAGCCTGCGCAAGCCCTAAACATGATGAATAAAGCGCCCAGGCTGGCAATTTCGGTCGCAGTTGAGCCGGATTT
>JALYFY010000762.1 GCA_030777385.1 Pseudomonadota bacterium
ACACCTTCGACCATTGGCTCGCCGCCTCGCCGCAGCAGGCCAACAAGCTCCTCGACTGGGTGATCGACCGGGCTGAAGAGCGCCTGCGTCGCCGCCAGGAGAAGGAGGTCGCCCGCAAGACCGCAACCCGCAAGCTGCGCCTTCCCGGCAAGCTGGCGGACTGCTCGAACGCGGGCGCCAAGGGTTCCGAGCTGTTCATCGTCGAGGGCGACTCGGCAGGCGGTTCCGCCAAACAGGCCCGCGACCGCGCCTCTCAGGCGGTGCTGCCCTTGCGGGGCAAGATCCTGAACGTGGCCTCGGCCGGCAAGGAAAAGCTGCACCAGCACCAGCAGCTCTCCGACCTCGTCCAGGCGCTGGGCTGCGGCATGGGCTCGCAATACCGCGATGCGGATCTCCGCTACGAGAAGGTCATCATCATGACCGACGCGGACGTGGACGGCGCCCACATCGCCTCGCTGCTCATCACCTTCTTCTACCGGCAGATGCCCCGCCTCATCGACGAAGGGCACCTGTATCTGGCCGTCCCGCCCCTGTACCGGATCACCCAAGGCTCGAAATCGGCTTATGCCCGTGACGACGCCGACCGGGAAAAGCTCATGAAGACGGTGTTCAAGGGCAACGGCAAGGTCGAGATCGGCCGCTTCAAGGGCCTTGGCGAGATGCTGCCGGCCCAGCTGAAGGAAACCACGATGGACCCCAAGAAGCGCCTGCTTCTGAAGGTGGTCGTGGAGACCGACGACAGGCCGGAGGCCAGCGATGCGGTTGAGCGGCTCATGGGCAACAAGCCCGAAGCCCGCTTCGCCTTCATCCAGGAACGCGCCGCCTTCGCGGATGAGGCGGATCTGGATATTTAAAAATCGACGGTGCGGGATAGCTCCGCACCGTTTTCCAGTACCCTGTTCGGTGTCATTCCCGGTGCACGAAGTGCGGCAGGGGGTCCAAACTCACGCATCCATGGTCACAGACCCCCTTCCCTGGCCTGCGGCTCGCCGGGGAGGACAAGGAACCTCCAGGCGTTCGAAATTATTTTCAGAAAATGTTCGGATCCGCTGGAACCATCTTCTGACAGGCACGTTGTACAAGCTCACCGGCTCATTCTGCCCCCACGGGCCGGTCCCTCAAAGGCTCCGTTCGCGGGGCCTTATTTTTTTGCCTGCTCGGCAGCCGGCCCCAATGGATCTCTTGTCCCGCCCAAGCGTCATCACACTGGCGGGCTGCCCGCACTAGCCGTGGCCAAGCTTGCATGCGACAAGATCCGATGAACCCAACGAGCTCTTCCCTTGCCCAAACGTCCAAAAGCTGATCAATCCGCCGCCCCTCCCTCACGTGAAGATGTCGTCTCCTTCATCGCCAATGCGCAGGGCAAGGTGGGCAAGAGAGAGATCGCGCATCACTTCAACATCAAGGGTAGCGACCGGATCTGGCTCAAGCAGATCCTCAAGGACCTTGAGATCGAGGGGGTTGTCGACCGCAGGGGCAAGACGGTTCACAAGGCAGGCCAGCTGCCGCCGGTCGTACTGGCGGACATCACCAAGCGCGACAGGGACGGAGAGCTCATCGCGGTTCCGACCGAATGGGACGAGGAGGAGCACGGCTCGATCCCAACTATCATCATCGTGTCGCCCCGCAAGCCCCGGCCCGGCATGCCCGTGGCGGGCGTCGGCGACCGGGCGCTCCTGCGGGTCGATCCGCTGAAACCCGGCGACATCCATCGCTATTCCGGCCGCGTCACCAAGATCATCGCCAAGAAGCAGGCGCAGGTGCTCGGCATCTTCCGGGCCATGCCAGAGGGCGGCGGCAGGCTCATTCCCGTCGACAAGAAGTCCCGCGAACAGGAGCTTCAGATCAAACCCGGCGACGAGGGCGAGGCGAAGGATGGAGACCTGATCGCCGTCTCCATCGTGAAGCATGGCCGCTTCGGCCTGCCGACGGCCAAGGTCAAGGAGCGTTTGGGCTCCGTCAAATCCGAGAAGGCCGTGAGCCTTATCGCGATCTTCGCCCACAACATTCCCAATGAATTCCCGAAAGCCGTGCTGGACGAGGCCGAGAAGGTTCAGCCTGCCACCTTGGATGGTCGCGAGGACTGGCGCGACGTTCCCCTCATCACCATCGATCCGCCGGACGCGAAGGACCACGACGATGCGGTCCATGCGGTACCGGACAGCGACCCGGACAACCAGGGCGGGTATGTGGTCACCGTCGCCATTGCGGATGTGGCCGCCTACATCCGGCCTGGCTCCGCCATGGACAATGAGGCGCAGGAGCGCGGCAACTCGGTTTATTTCCCCGACCGGGTGGTGCCCATGCTGCCGGAGCGGATCTCGAACAACCTGTGCTCCTTAAGGCCGCGCGAGGACCGCCCCGCCCTCGCCGTGCGCATGGTGATCGGACCCGACGGCCGAAAGAAGAGCCACAGCTTCCACCGGGTGATGATGCGCTCAGCCGAGAAGCTGTCCTACCAACAGGCGCAAGCTGCCATCGATGGTCGGCCCGATGAGGTGACAACACCGATCCTCGACACGATCCTCAAGCCACTCTGGGCGGCCTACGAGCTGTTGAAGAAGGCCCGCGACATGCGCGAGCCGCTCTTCCTCGATCTGCCGGAGCGCAAGATCGT
>JALYFY010000763.1 GCA_030777385.1 Pseudomonadota bacterium
AAGTCCGGGGTCGGGAAGTAGTTGACCGTCTCGATCTGGACGTTCTTGGCGTCGCGGAAGTTCTCGTTCTTGACCAGCTTGATGTGGGAGTTCGGCACGAACTCGGCGAGCTTGTAGGCGCCGTTCGAGACCATGTTGCCGGGCTTCACGAAATCCTTGCCGAACTTATCGACCGAACCCTTGTGCACGGGCAGGCTGGTCTGGTGAGTCAGAAGTTCGGTGAAGAACGGGGTCGGCTGCTCCAGGGTGATCTCAAGGGTCTTGGCGTCGACCGCCTTGACGCCGAGCTCTTCCACCTTGGCCTGGCCCTTGTTGATCTTCTCGGCATTCTTGATGGGGTAGAGGATGTTGGCGTACTTCGCGCCCGTCGCCGGATCCATGATGCGGCGATAGGAATAGACGAAGTCTTCGGCGGTGAGGGGATCCCCGTTCGACCACTTCAGGCCGTTGCGGAGCGTAAAGCGGTAGGTCTTGCCGTCGTCGCTGACCTCCCATTTCTCGGCTTGCCCGGGAGTGGCATTCGCCTTCATGTCATAGGTGACGAGGCCTTCGAGCATGTCGCGCAGGATGTGGGCTTCCTGCACCGTCGAGGTCTTGTGCGTGTCGAGGGTCTCGGGCTCGCCGGAATTGGCGCGGTTGTAGGTGACCTGAGCCGACGCGGCGCCCATGAGGGCAGCCGTAGCGACGGCAGCGAGAGCCGTGCGTTTGATCCATGATGACATCGGACGCGTTCCCTTTCTGATTTTATTCGGGGTCTTTGAATGTCTCGGTCTGTGCCGATAAGGCAGCGACCTTGTCCCATTTGTTGTGCAAACAACTGTTTATGTCCAGTACTATCCTCAGATGCACTGCAACATAGTTCAGATTGTCCTCAAAAGGTTTGAGGGGACTTAGGCTCCAGCGTCGAAAACCAGCCCGGCGGCCTCGATTCCGCCTGCCGCGGCGATCTCGTCGTTGTCGGATGTGTCGCCGGACACACCCACTGCGCCAAGAACCTGGCCCTGAGCATCCTTGATCAGAACGCCTCCCGGCACGGGAACGAGCTGTCCGCCGACCGCATGGGTGGCGGCGGCAACGAAGTAGGGGCGGTCGGTCGCCATCTTGTGCAGCGCGCGGGATCCCACCCCCAGAGCCAGGGCGCCATAGGCCTTGCCCATGGCGATCTCGGCCCGCTTGAGGCTCGTTCCATCCTCCGACAGGAGGGCCTTGAGAGCCCCGCGGGCGTCATAGACCACGACGGAAAGAGGCTTGAAGGACTTGTCCCTGGCGGTTTTCAGGGCTGCGGTGGCAATGGTCTGAGCGGTCTCAAGGGTGAGTTCGGGCACTGGGCGTCCTCCTCTGAACTTATATTCTTGTGCGGCAAGGCACGTGTCTTAGCGGGTGACGGTGTTCCGGGCGGCGAGCCAGGTTGCCACGGCCTTGCGCTCCTCCAGGGTCATCTCGGTGATGTTGTTGGGCGGCATGGCATGGGTGAGCACGCTCTGGATGCGGATGAGTTCCGCATGGCGCGCGATCTCCTCCGGCGTGTCGAGACGCACGCCCTTGGGGGCGATGGGGATGCCCTCCCACACGGGCTCCGCCGCATGGCACATGGAGCACCGGGACTGGATGGCGAGCACGGCCTCGTCGAAGGAAGCCGTGACGGCTGCCGGCGCGGCATCTACCGAGGCGTCGGCCAGATTGGCGTTGCCGGGCTTGCCGAGGATCGAGAGCCAGATCGCGGCCCAGATGCAGAGCGCAGCCAAGGCCCAGGTCCACCAGGGCGAGCCCTTGCCGGCATGCTGCGAATTGAAGAAGTGCCGGATGACCGCACCCGCAACCACGATCAGCCCGACGATCCCGACGGAATAATGCGACGACCATGCCAGGGGGTAATGGTTCGACAGCATCAGGAAGATGACCGGCAGGGTGAGATAGTTGTTGTGCGTCGAGCGCAGCTTCGCCTCCTTGCCGAGCCTTGGATTGGGCGAGCGGCCCGCCAGGAGCTCTGCCACCACCTTCTTCTGGTTCGGGATGATCACGAAGAACACGCTGGCCGACATCCAGGTGGCGATCATCGCGCCCGTATGAAGGAAGGCCGCGCGGCCGTTGAAAACATGGGTGAAGGCGTAGGCCGCAAGAAGGATATAGCCGAAGAGGACGATCCCGAGGACGAGGCCGTTCTTGCCGAGCGGCGATCGGCACAGGCCCTCATAGACGAGCCAGCTCACCAGAATGCCGCCGATGCCGATGGCAGGCGCCTGCCATAACTCCAGGGCGCGCACGGCCGGATCGATGGTGTAGAGGTCGGCCTGGAGATAATAGACCCAGACGATCAGGAAGAAGCCGCTGATCCATGTGGAATAGCTCTCCCACTTGAACCAGGTCAGCTCCTTCGGCAGTTCGGGCGGCGCAACCAGGTACTTGCGCATGTTGTAGAACCCGCCGCCATGCACCTGCCAGGCCTCGCCGCCCACGCCCTCGGCCAAACCTTCCCGCTTCTTCAGGCTGAGATCGAGGTGGATGAAGTAGAAGGACGAGCCGATCCAGGCAATCGCCGTAATCACATGGGTCCAGCGAATGATCTGGCTGATCCATTCGGAAATTTGCGGGTCGATCATTGAGCCACTTGAAGGATGAAGGAAGATGTAGCGTAGGGCGGGCCTGCTTTTTGCGAAAGGTCTCCGGGAGAGCTTTTTCAACAGGAACCCTGTCCCGGAAAACGGCCGCTTGCGCAACTAGACGAAGGGATGCGCTTGACGCCAGGGCGCAAGCCCGAAAGATGCTCACGACATAAAGAGACAGTTCACGCAGCGAGGTTCCATGGGCCGCCTGTCCACCCACGTTCTGGATACCGTGAACGGCAAGCCCGCCAGCGGTGTTGCCATCGAGCTGTTTGCCATCGAAGGCGATCGACGCCGTTCGGTCGTGCGCACCACTACCAACGCCGACGGGCGCACCGACGCGCCCTTGATGATCGGGGAGGCCTTCCGCACCGGCAGCTATGAGATCGTTTTCGAGGTCGGCTCTTATTTCAAGCAGCTTGGGGCGGCGATGGCCGATCCGCCATTCCTGGATGTGGTGCCGATCCGCTTCTCCATCGCAGAGCCCGACGGGCATTACCACGTTCCGCTCCTCGTCTCTCCCTGGAGCTACTCCACCTATCGAGGAAGCTGACCTTGCCCGAGACCTCCTATCCCCGCGACCTCGTCGGCTATGGCCGCAATCCGCCCCATCCTGGCTGGCCGAACGGGGCGCGGATCTGCGTCCAGTTCGTGATCAATTACGAGGAGGGCGGCGAGAACAACATCCTTCACGGCGATCGGGCCTCCGAGGCGTTCCTGTCGGAGATCGTTGGCGCTCAGGCATGGCCCGGGCAGCGGCACATGAGCATGGAGTCGATCTACGAATACGGCTCCCGCGCCGGGTTCTGGCGCCTGTGGCGGATGTTCACCGAGCGCCGGATGCCGGTCACCGTCTATGGCGTTGCAACCGCCCTCATGCGCAATCCGGAAGCGGTGGCGGCCATGAAGGAAGCGGACTGGGAAATCGCGAGCCACGGCCTCAAATGGATCGACTACCGGGATTTCTCGTCAGAGGAAGAAAGGGCCCATCTCAAGGAGGCGATCCGCATCCACACGGAAGTGACGGGGACGAGGCCGCTCGGATGGTACACGGGCCGCACCTCGGAACATACCAACCGCCTCGTGGCGGAGGAGGGCGGCTTCCTCTACAGCGCCGACTCTTATGCGGACGAGCTGCCCTATTGGGAGCAGCACGGCAGGCACCATCAGCTGATCGTGCCCTATACGTTGGACGCCAACGACATGCGCTTTGCAACCCCGCAGGGCTTCAATTCCGGCGACCAGTTCTTCGCTTACCTGAAGGACTCGTTCGATACGCTCTATGCGGAGGGCGAGGCCGCGCCGAAGATGATGTCGGTGGGCCTTCAATGCCGACTCGTCGGTCGACCGGGCCGGGCTGCAGCGCTGGCCCGCTTCCTGGATTATGTCGCCTCCCATGACAATGTCTGGGTGGCACGGCGCATCGACATTGCGCGGCACTGGATGCGGCATCACCGCCCGACCGGGCTGAAGCCCAGCACCATGAGCCGAGTGCTCTTCGTGGAATCCTTCGGCGACATCTTCGAGCATTCGCCCTGGATCGCCGAGCGGGCTTTCGAGGCCGGGCTTACGGCGGGACAGGACACGGCGGAGGGGCTCCATGCCGCCATGGTTCACGTGCTCTCGGAAGCGACCCACGGGCAGA
>JALYFY010000764.1 GCA_030777385.1 Pseudomonadota bacterium
TGTACCGGTCGACCCGGTAGCCAAGCGAGACGGCCCGCTTCTCGTTCTCACGAATTGCCTTGAGGATGTTGCCGAAGGGCGAGTTCACGATGCGCCAGATGGCGAAGAAGCCGAACAGGAAGATGGCAAGCGTGACGTAGTACATCGCCAGGGGCTGGTTCAGATCGATCAGGCCGAGAAGGTACCCGCGCGGCACGCCCTGGATGCCGTCCTCGCCATGGGTGAACGGCACCTGCAGGCAGATGAACGCAAACATCTGGGACAGGGCCAGGGTGATCATGGCGAAGTAGATGCCCTGGCGGCGGATGGCCACGAACCCGATGATGAGACCCATGACGGCTGCTCCCGCAACGCCGATCAGGATGCTGGTCAAGGGCTCCAGGCCCCACACCTTGGCGGCATGGGCGGTGAAGTAGGCAGCGCCGCCGAAGAAGGCGGCGTGGCCGAAGGAGAGAAGTCCCACATAACCGATGAGCAGGTTGAACGCGCAGGCAAAGAGCGCAAAGCACAGCACGCTCATCAGCATGACGGGATAGAAGAAGAAGGGGGCAGCCAGCAGCCCCGCGATGGCGATGGCGCCCAGCACCATGGAGGAGGTGCGGAGCCTGGGCTGTTCTGCGAGGTATTCGGTGCCGACAGCCATGATTTACTCCTCACGCCCGAAAAGACCGGCCGGCCTGACGAGCAGAACGATGGCCATGATCACGAAAATGACGATGCTCGAGGCTTCGGGATAGAAGACCTTGGTCAGGCCTTCGAGAACGCCGAGCATGTAGCCGGTGACGATGGCGCCGAGGATAGACCCCATGCCGCCAACGACAACCACCGCGAAGACGATGATGATCAGGTTCGTGCCCATGAGCGGGCTCACCTGGTAGATGGGCGCCGCCAGCACGCCTGCGAAGGCCGCAAGGGCTGCGCCGAGGCCGTAGGTGAGGGTCAGGAGCAGCGGCACGTTCACCCCGAAGGCCTGGACGAGCGTTGCGTTTTCCGTGGCCGACCTCAGATAGGCGCCAAGGCGTGTCTTCTCGATGAGAAGCCAGGTGCCGATGCAGACGACAAGGGAGGCGACCACCACCCAGCCCCGATAGATCGGCATGAACATGAAGCCCAGGTTGAGGGCTCCTGTCAGCTGCGAAGGGGTGGCATAGGGCTGGCCTGCCGCACCGAACCAGTGCCGGAACGCCCCTTCCAGAATGAGGGCGAGGCCGAAGGTCAGGAGGAGGCCGTACAGCGGATCGATGCCGTAGAGGCGGCTCAGCATGAACCGCTCGATCAGGACGGCAATCACGCCGACGATCAGGGGCGCGAGAACGAGAGCCAACCAATAGCCGATGCCGGCATAGCTCAGCAGCAGATAGGCGGCAAAAGCGCCGAGCATGTACTGGGCGCCGTGAGCGAAGTTGATGACCCGCAGCAGGCCGAAGATCACCGCGAGCCCCAGGCTCAACATGGCATAGAAGGAGCCGTTGATGAGGCCGATCAGGATCTGGCCATAGAGGGCAGGGGCGGGAACGCCGAAAATGGTACTCATGATCCTCTATACCCCGAGAACTTCGTGGAGCTCGTCCATGCGCGCATCGAGCTCATGCCCGGGGAACGAGTTCACCATACGCCCGTCTTCCATCAGGTAGAAGCGGTCGGCGACTTTTTTGGCGAAGCGGAAGTTCTGCTCCACGAGCAGAATGGTCATGCCGCGCTGCTTCAGGGCCACCAGCACGTCGCCGATGCGCTGCACGATCACCGGCGCCAGGCCTTCGGTGGGTTCATCGAGAAGAATGAAGCGCGCACCGGTGCGCAGCACGCGGGCGATCGCCAGCATCTGCTGCTCGCCGCCCGACAGCTTCGTGCCCTGGCTCGAGCGCCGCTCGTGCAGATTGGGGAAAAGGGTGTAGATCTCATCCACGCTCATGCCGCCCTCCGAAACAGTCGGCGGCAGCATCAGGTTTTCCGAGACGTTCAGGCTGGCAAAGATCCCGCGCTCCTCGGGCACATAGCCGATGCCGGCCTGCGCCACCTTGTGGAGCGGCAGGCTCAAGAGATCCTTGCCGCGCAGGCGGATCACGCCCTCGCGTCGGCGCAGGATGCCCATGATCGCCCGCAACGTCGTGGTCTTGCCGGCGCCGTTGCGGCCGAGCAGGGTGACGGTTTCGCCCTCGCGGATGTCGAGGTCGACTCCGTGGAGGACGTGGCTCTCACCGTACCAGGCGTTGAGCCCACGGACTTCGAGGAGGGGAGCGCTACTCATGCTCGGTTCCCATATAGGCTTCACGCACGCGCGGATCCTGGCTGACTTTTTCGTAAGTGCCGTCTGACAGAATCTCGCCGCGGGCCAGAACGGTGACGCGGTCGCAGAGGTCGGAGACGACGTTCAGGTTGTGCTCGACCATCAGCACCGTGCGGTTCTTGGCAATGCGCCGGATCAGGTCGGAGATGCGGCCGATATCCTCGTGCCCCATGCCGGCCATCGGCTCATCGAGAAGCAGCATGGCAGGATCGAGGGCGAGCGTCGTTGCGATCTCGAGCGCCCGCTTGCGGCCGTAGGACAGCTCGGTTGCGGGCAGATCCTTGTAGGACGAGAGATTGACCGCGTCGATCAGCTCCAACGCCCGCTGGTCGAGGGAGGAGAGCGTGTTGGAGGAGCGCCAGAACTGCGTGGCAAGACCGGACGGGCGCTGCAGCGCCACGCGCACATTGTCGAGCACCGTCAGGTGCGGGAACACGGCGGAGATCTGGAAGGAGCGCACCAGGCCAAGGCGGGCGACCTCGGCAGGCTTGAGCCCCGTGATATCCGAGCCCTTGAACGTGATCTGCCCACGGGTCGGCGTGAGAAACTTGGTGAGGAGATTGAAGACGGTCGTCTTGCCGGCGCCGTTCGGTCCGATCAGCGCGTGGATCGTTCCTTCGTTGACGGATAGCGTCACATCCTTCACGGCGACGAATCCGCGGAACTCCATCGTGAGCCCGGTGGCGCTCAGAATTGGTTGGGTACTGACCATATTTTAGGCCGACACTCTCTTGCAATGAGGAGGCGACAGCAGATGCTCGCACCTGCCGTCGCCGGAACGCAAATGGACGATGGGGCAGCTCCCGCTGCGCCCATCATGATGTCGCGCAGGCTTACTGCGTCACCTGGCAGCCGCTGTCCGCGGCCTTCATGTAGGCGGTGTCGCCCGGGATCTTGGCAAGCTGCGTGTACATGTCCCACTCGCTCTTGCTCTCGCCCGGCTTCTTCACCTGGAAGAGATACATGTCGTAGACCATGCGGCCGTTGGGCAGCACCTTGCCGTTCTTGGC
>JALYFY010000765.1 GCA_030777385.1 Pseudomonadota bacterium
CGTATGAAGCGATCCAGATCAAAGTCATCGGTCATGGCCCATCCCTCGACGCCATATGGTCAAGGGCCGCCGCAGTTCCTCCCGATGATCCGGTGACTCCGGGTATCCATAACAAAATCGTCAGGCACCTATTCGCATGTGTCCGCTGCGGAAGCATGTCGTGGATCTTCCCCATTACGTCATCGTCATTCAGGTGAAGTGCGTATGATGTCATGGCTTCCTCCGTTGCCAGGTATCTGCGGAATGTTAAACGGCGACCGGATAATGGATACGTGAACATCGACTCAATGTGGATCCTGGAGTGACGCGCCGACAACCAAACTAGGCATTGTCAAATTAACTTCGGTCAATGCCTATTCTCGTACCGTACACCGACCTGCATCAGCCAGTGCAGCACTTCGATCTGCAAGGCAATCCGGCGGTCGGAGTAGCTGTGGTCGGTTGCGAAATGTGCGAGCGACAGCGCCTCGCTTCCGATCGCCTCGATCGCTCGCGCCAGGGCGTCGCTGCCTGCCGCAAACCCGTCCTCGGAGGTGATGAGCAGGAGCGGCCGGGTGGTGAGCTGGCTGGCGTGGTCCGCCAGGCGCAATCGCTCAGCGTACGTCTTCGCTTCCTCGGCCAACGCCTCCGGGGACGTTCCGGACAGGATGTGAAGCCCGTCACTGGTGCCGACATTGTCATCGACCACCGCCGCTGCGCGATCCTTCGGCAACGCGCCAAATGCGGCTCCCAGATCAACGCCCGAAATGAGGCAAGCGGCCAGAATGTCCGGGTCATGGGCAGTAAGATGGGCTGCGACGAAGCCGCCCATGCTGTGTCCGATGACGACGAGCTTGCGGGAGTCGATCCGTGGAGCTGCTTCTGCACTGCGTAACCAGTCTATTGTGGCGGCGGCGTCTTCCAGACAGTGCGCGAAGGAGAAGGTGCCCGGAGTACCCCACGATCCACGATAATGCAGCGTCAGGACGTTCCAGCCGGCTCGCCGGATCGACTGGGCCAGGTCGAGGTTCTGCTCGTTGCCCGGGAGCCCGTGCAACAGCAGGATCGTCGGATGCGGCCCTGCGCCCGCCGCGGTGTAGAGGACCGCGTTGAGGTTCACGCCGTGGCTTGGAATGGCCTGAGCCAGGGTCTGGGCAGGCCATGTCGCGTCAGGCTGCGGGTCACGGATAAGAGCATCCGGTAGCTGGCCTGCGCCTGTGATGCCGCTGTCCGCCGTCATGAGGGACGGCCATCAAAGGTCGCGTTGTTTTCGGGGTAGGACGATGTGTTGAGTGACGTGACGCCCGGCATGTTTCCACCTCAGCCTTATTCAGAACCGCATCAGGGTTTCGCAGGCCCGTCGGAGAGCTTCCGCCGCCCTGCCGCCCAGGCCGTCACCGGCTCGGGCAAGATCGGCGGCGCGCTCGCGCAGAAGAAGGCGTTCCACCTCACCCGGCAGCAGCGGCTCGACGCCCCGCAGCATCGTAAACGTCATCCCGGCGTGGACGGCGTCGCTCTCCTTGGTTGCGGGAAGCCGGGCCAGCTTTGTGGATGCCTCGCTCAGCACATGCATCAGGTCGATCGCCGCCGACACCAGCTTCTTCTGTTGAGCCTGGCGATCGGTGCCCGGGCGGCCAAAGCACTGGACAAGGCAGCGCAGCAGCAGCCCGTAGGTCGCGCACGCGAAGTCGAGCAGCACGGCCGCCTTGGGATGGTCGATGAAGACCCTGCCGTCCGGTTCGGGCGGGCGCCGCAGCACCGGGCTGTCGGCAACCGGCCAGGCCGGCGCGAAGCCGGGGCTCGTGCGGGTCATCTCCGCCAGTTCCTCCTGGATCGCCAGGAAGCTCCGGTAATGTGATACCTCCCGGTCAGACGGAGAACCTTCTCCCTGCTCGACGACCAGGTCGATGGCGGCGTTTGCCGCAGACAGGTCGGTGATCGGGTTCACCGCCTCAAGGTCGATTGCGTCCCTGCCCAGCTGACTCTCGGCCCCGCCCAGGAAGAGGGCGTCGCTGCCGAGATGACGGTCGAGCGCGGTGAGGTTGGCGCGGATCGCCTCGTACAGATGGCCGATCGTGGCGTAATCCTGCGCGCTCGGCATCAGCCCGGGACGGGCCTGCTCCCGCTGGTAGTCGTCCTGGACGAACGCGTCGCTGTCTTCGCCGTCGAGACCCTGAGGCCGCTCCAGAAAGATGAAATGCTCCAGCGTCTCGGCGGTGAACGCCGTGAGTCGTAGAGCGACGTCCGAGGGGAAGTACCCGGGCGAAACCGGAAAGTTCGGGCGCCCGAAATGCGGTCGGCCGCCAACCGCCACCGTCAGGTTCGCCACCATGACGAGATGGCCCATCTCCTCGACCGCGACGTTGATGATCGTCCTGCGCCACCGTTCCAGGGCCTCGCCGTGTGCGTCGGAAACGCCCGGCTCGCCGGCACGCTTGAGGCTGAACGCGGCGTAGAGATAGCTGCACATCAGAGCGTGCTCGATCTCCGCGGCCTCCGCGAGGAGGTGGAGAAGCTGCTCGCGCGAGCCGATCACGATCTCCGGCTCGTCGGCACCGGCCCCGGTGGCTTGGTCGTTCCCCATCATGCCCCTTGACGCCGCAGCGAAATAGCGCAGCCGGTGGTGCCGCCGTGTCTCGGCCCGCCAGATAAACACGAGCACTCGTGCCACCTGGAATGCGCCGTCGATGAACGGTCATCGCCGATCGATGTTCCGGTTCGCGGAGCTGAAGAGCCGTGATATATGTCATCGAGATACGAAC
>JALYFY010000766.1 GCA_030777385.1 Pseudomonadota bacterium
ACTCGTTCTGCCCGAGCTTCACGAAGAAGGTGCCGATGATGGAGGTGACGATGCAGGCAGCGCCGATGGCGAGCGGATACATCAGCATCGTGTCGAGGGTGGCCTGACCGGCGAAGAAGATCGCGGCGAGCACCATGGTGGCGACCACGGTCACCGCATAGGTCTCGAACAGGTCGGCGGCCATGCCGGCGCAGTCGCCGACATTGTCGCCCACGTTGTCGGCGATGGTGGCAGGATTGCGCGGATCGTCCTCCGGGATGCCGGCTTCCACCTTGCCCACGAGGTCGCCGCCCACGTCGGCGCCCTTGGTGAAGATGCCGCCGCCGAGACGGGCGAAGATCGAGATCAGCGAGGCGCCGAAGCCCAGCGCCACGAGGCTGTCGATGACCACGCGGTCGGAGGGGCGGAACCCGTCGATCCGGGTGAGGTAGCCGTAGTAGAGGGCGACGCCGAGAAGGGCGAGGCCGGCCACCAGCATGCCCGTGACGGCGCCGGACTTGAAGGCCACGTCGAGGCCTCCCCCGAGGGACTGGGTGGCGGCCTGGGCGGTGCGCACATTGGCGCGAACCGACACGTTCATGCCGATGAAGCCCGCGAGGCCCGACAGGATGGCTCCGATGGCGAAGCCGATGGCAACCCGGATACCGAGCAGGTAGGCAATGATGACGAACAGGATCACGCCGACGATCGCGATGGTCATGTATTGCCTGCGAAGATAAGCCTTCGCGCCTTCGGCAATCGCGCCTGCGATTTCCTGCATACGCTGAGAACCGGCGTCCCGCTTCATCACATCGCTGATAGCCCAGAAGCCATACGCAATCGAAAGAAGACCGCCCAATATAATAAGGGTCAGTGCCATCATGCCATCCTTGTTATGGGAAAGCAGAAAGCCGCTCATCAAGGCCTGTTTGACGGCCTCGAACGGCCTCTACCTCCAGCGAACTTTATATTTGGTGGCAAAAAACGGGGCGGTCCGCAACAATCCTGCATGCACAACCCACAGGAAGCCTTTTATACTTTAAGCGGGTACGGCCACCTTCGTCCTCTGCTGCCAAGTTAGCAGAACTAGCGCGATGACAACCGGCGGGAAGACCAGCCAGTTCACGGTGTCCCACCCGCCCGCATTCAAAAGCTTGCCGGACGAGAACGAAGCGGCCGCAACGGAGCCGAAGATCAGGAAGTCGTTCGCCGCCTGCACCTTGGCGCGCTCCTCCGGGCGGTAGCAGTCGGTCACAAGGGCCGTGGCGCCGATGAAGCCGAAGTTCCAGCCGAGGCCGAGGAGGACGAGGGTCACCCAGAAATGGGCGATGCTGATGCCCGACAAACCGATCACGGCCGAAAGGGCAATGAGCACGAGGCCTGCAGCCGTCACCGGGCCCTTGCCGAAGCGGGCGATCAGGCGGCCGGTGAAGAAGCTCGGTCCGAACATGGCCAGGATGTGCCATTGGATCCCCAGCGCCGCCGCCCCCACCGAATGGCCGCACCCGATCATGGCAAGGGGCGCTGCCGTCATCATGAAGGTCATGAGGCTGTAGGACACCAGACCCGTCACCGCCGCCACGATGAAGCGGGGCTGCCGCACGATCTCAAGCAGCGGCCTGCCGCCCGCCTTCGAGGAGGCGATGCCGACCGGAGAGCGACGGAGGAACGAGACGGCGATCATGGAGAGCAGGGCCAAGGCCGCCTGCCCCAGGAAAGCTCCCGCAAAGGGGGCAGCCTGAACGGCGTCCCGGGTCCAGATCACCGTCTGGGGTCCCACCACCCCGGCCACCAATCCGCCGGTCATGACCCAGGAGATGGCCCTGGGCTTGAACGCCTCGGAGGCTGCATCCGTCGCGGCAAAGCGGTAGCTCTGGTTGAAGGAGCCGTAGCTGCCGATGATCAGGGTGCCCAGGCAGAACAGCACGAAGCTGAACGAGGCGATGCCGTAGGCGGCAAGGCACCCGCCGGCGAGGCCGATCCCCGCGCCCACAATATATCCGATGCGCCGCCCGGCTTTGCGCATGAGCACGGCGGCCGGAATGGTGCCGATAGCCAGCCCGAGATTGAGCAGGCTCACCGGCGCCGCCCGCAGGAAAGACACCACGATCATCGAGAACAGAGCCAGGGTGGCTTGTCCGAGGAAAGCTCCTGCGAAGGGAGCCGCCTGAACCGCATCCCGCGTCCAGATCACCGTTTGGG
>JALYFY010000767.1 GCA_030777385.1 Pseudomonadota bacterium
CCGGAAAGCACCGAGGTGCTGCGCTCGTCGAATCTTGGCGCGCCGGTGACCCTCGGCAGCCCCAATTCCGCGCCTGCCCGCGCCTATCTGGAAGCGGTGCGCAAGCTCCAGGGCCAGACGGTCGAAGTGCAGAAGCAGCGCGGTCTGTTCAGCAAACTGTTCGCCAGGAGGGCCGCATGAACCTGTTCAACTTCTTCAACCGCCGCACCTCGGCGCCCGTCGCCCGCGAGCGGCTTCAGGTTCTGCTGGCGCATGAGCGCACCATCGTGGGCGGCGAATCCGATCTCGTGGCCATCCTGCGCGAGGAGATCCTCGCCGTGATCGCCAAGCACATGTCGGTGCCGCAGGACAGCGTGCAGATCAAGATGGACCGCGGCGCGTCGGTCTCGACCCTCGAGGTCGACATCGAGATCCCGACCTCCATCACCACCGGCATGCGCCCGGCCGCGTAAATTGCGTCGGCCGCAGGCGTGGGGCTGCTCCGAAGAGTTGTTCACCGCCTGCGGCCGAGCCCTATTCTCCTCTGCTCTGGCGCGTCGCGTGCCATTCCCGGCTGGAGATGGCGCAAGCCATCGCAGGGGGAGGGAATCCATGGCGGTGAGCATGTGAGTGGATCCCCTTCCCGCACTGCGTGCGCCGGGGATGACACCGGAGCGTCACTCTCTATGTCATTCCCGGCCGCAGCGAAGCGGAGGGGAAGGGAAGCCATAGTTCCGCACGTGATCGTGGATCCCCTTCCCGGCTTGCGACCGCCGGGGATGACAGAGGGAGCAATTCTGGCGCACGGGGTTTCACATAGGGGCCGGTTTTCAGCACGATGCTCTCGCCCGCTCCAAAGGGAGGCGCTTGATGGATGATGCCGCTTGGCCCGAACTGCCTTATCCCGCCTGGCGGGCCACGGCCGCGACCCTGCAGCTCTGGACGCAGATCGTCGGCAAGGTTCGCCTCTCGCTCTCGCCCTGGCTCAATCACGGCTGGCATGTGCCGCTCTATGTGACCGCGCGAGGCCTGGGCACATCGTCCATTCCGGTGGGCCGCGAAATTCTCGAGATCGAGTTCGACTTCATCGCGCACCGCCTGCTCCTTCGCACCAGCCGCGGGGAGGAGAGGCAGCTTGCCCTGAAGCCCCAGACCGTCGCGGAATTTCACGCAGCCCTCATGGAAACCCTCGATGGCCTCGGCGTGCATGTTGCCATCAACGAGATGCCGAACGAGGTGCCCAACCCCGTGCGCTTCTCCGAGGACTGGTTCCACGCCTCCTACGACCCCGACGCCGCGCACCGCTTCTGGCGCGCGCTCGTGCAGGCCGACCGGGTGTTCCGGCTCTTCCGCAGCAGCTATCTCGGCAAGGTGTCCCCGGTGCACTTCTTCTGGGGCAGCTTCGATCTCGCCGTCACGCGCTTTTCCGGACGCGCCGCGCCGCTGCATCCCGGCGGCGTGCCCGGCCTGCCCGATGCGGTCACCCGCGAGGCCTATTCGCACGAGGTTTCGAGCGCAGGCTTCTGGCCCGGCAGCGATGCCTATCCGCAGGCGGCGTTCTACGCCTATGCCTATCCCGAGCCGCCGGGTTTCCGCGAGGCGGCCGTGACGCCGGGCGCCTCCTACGATGCAGCGCTTAGCGAGTTCATCCTGCCCTACGAGACCGTGCGCGTTGCCGCCGATCCCGATGCCCTGCTGCTCGACTTTCTCGTCACCACCTATGCGGCGGCGGCCGATGCTGGCGGCTGGGATCGCGCCGCTCTCGAATGCCCGCTCGGCGTGCCGGGCCGCCCGCGCCCGGTGTGACCTGCGCCGTGATAGCATTGCGGTATAGCCTGTGATGAAACGCCTGTGGTCGTGCGCAACAATGCGCTTTCATTGCCACGTCTGCGCCACATCCCGGGTTTAACCCTAGCGTCCAATCTGGATCTTTCGGCGAACCTTGTGCGAGTAACCATGCAGATTGGCAATCTCTCCCAAACTCAGGAACCCCGCACGCCGCAGGACAATGCCCTGCGCCAGGCGATGCGCGTTGCTTTCGTGATCGGCCTCATGGCCGCCGGCGGCCTCGGCCTCTCCTGGTGGTCTCACCGCACCGGACAGTCGCCCCAGGGAGCCGTGGCGGCATCCGACCTGCAGGCTGCCCCGGCCATCCCGCAGCCGCCGATCCTGGTGACCCGCACCGTCCGCCTGGAGCCGGCAGACGCGAGCCCACAGCCGCAGGCAGCGGTCCCCTCCACGGATGCTGCCTCTTACGTTCCCGCAGGCGCCCCGAACGAGCCTGCCTCCGTTCTGCCCGCAGCCGCCATGCTCCCCATGGAAGCGCAGGCGAGCCTCGAACCACCCGCTTCATCGCTGCCTGAGGATCCCATCGACCCGGACATGACGGGCACCGTCACCCCGCAGGCGAGCCTCGCGGATGCCAAACCCGCAGCCGCGCCGGAGACCAATTCCCGCGTCGACCTCAACACGGCCTCCTTCGCGCAGCTGAACGCCCTGAAGGGCGCAGGGGCGCTTGGCCGCGCCATCATCAAGGGCCGCCCCTACGCCTCCGTCGACGACCTCATGCGCAAGAAGGTCCTGCGCCGCACGGCTTTCGAGAAGATCAAAGATCAGGTGACGGTGCAGTAAGCGGAACTCCCGTCGGTTCCGCTATGAGGAGAGCCAGCGCCGGTGTTGCGCGGCCGCACTTGTGTGGCTGGTGCGTTCAGCAGGACACGACAGTCGGGAGCGCGATGGTATCGTTCCTTGCCCAGGTGAGTGAATGTGTGCCTAACGCAATCTCCCAAGCCGGCGACCGGCTTGGGAGAGGAGCACTTATTCTCGCTTTGGAAGTGGTTCATGACCACTCAATGAATCATCGACCCCGCCATACCCATATTGGCTTGAGGCTGTTGGCCCTTGGTCAGAGCACCAAGGAGCACGGGCAGCAGGTCGATCAGGCCTTTGTCCTGCGATTGCGTGCCTGAGGATGCTTGCATGCCGGGCTGATAGCCCTTCGTCAGAACATTGATGAGCACGGGCAGGAGATCGAAGATCCCCTTGTCCTGAGATGTTGCTCCTGGAGTGCTCGTCATGCCGGGCTGATAGCCTTTTGTGACCGCATTGATGATTGCGGGCACGGCGGATGTCAGAACCGGGATCAGGATGTTCAGGAACTTCTCCTGATCGGCCGGGCCAACAGCACCGTTCGGCTGCACGGAGGGCTGGTAGTCCTTGGACACCGCATTGATGATGGCAGGCACAGCCGCTGTGAGAACCGGGATGAGGAACGGCAGGAACTTTTCCTGCTCACTTGCGGTCGCTGCAGGTGCTGCGGGTTGGTAGCCTTTGGTGAGGGCACCGATGATCACCGGCAGAAGATCGAACAGGCCCTTGTCTTGGGGTGACATCCCCGGAGATGCTTGCATGCCGGGCTGATAGCCCTTGGTCAGAACATTGATGAGAACGGGCAGGAGGTCGAACAAGCCCTTGTCTTGGGGCTGGCCGTTCGAAGCGCCTTGAATGCCGGGCTGGTAATCCTTCGAAAGAACGTTGATCAGCACAGGCAGAAGATCCAACAAACCCTTGTCCTGCGAGCTTCCGTACATTGTCGTAGCGGTCATTTTTTCACCCTCTCCTTGCTTGAGGAACAAGCGGAAAATGCTCTCGAGGAGTTCCGCTGGACTGGCCGCATGAGATGCGGAACCAGGCTTCGATGCAGCTTCCTCGAAAGTGACGAAGCTGCGCTCTGCAATTTTAGGCGGAGCTGAAGGCTCTTTGAGAACCGGGGTCTGACGGAATGAAAGCGTGCTCAGCTGGGATGCTGCGGCTTCCATCAGAGACCGGTTCGAGCAGTTGTGGGGCAAGTCTTTAAGTGACGTGATGAGCCCATATGTGAAAGCAGACAAGCCATCCGTCTTGCTTGTCGAGGCCGAGGCCGTCTCGGTCTCGAGGCAGGCTGAAAGCAGCAGGCCGTTCAAGCGCGGTTGAGACACCTCGTCCGGGGAGGCCGGGTTGACCGACAGACCTTTGGACGAGAAGTTGAACGACTTCCTTTTGATGCCGTTGATGGGCTCGCAGCCGAAGGGCCGATAGTTTTTGACGCGCTTGAAGCTTTTCACCTCTGCCGTCAGCTGATCGGAGTCGGTCGGCGTCCAGCGCTTGGGGAAAGCAAGCTCGACCCTGTCATCGAAGAAGATCGGGATCTTGTCCAAGCCACCCGAGAAGCAGGAGTCGAGGATGACCGTCAGAGTTCCTTCCGGGACTCCTTGGCTGAGACTGCTCAAGCGGTCGTCGGGCAGAAACTTGTTCTCCCGCAGGACGAGAACCTCGTCGAGCGTCGAGCCCTTCGGTGCCTGATAGCCATGGCCGGAGAAGTAGAAGACAAGCCGGTCATCCTTGGTGGCATCCTGGAAAAGCCAGTCCAGTCCCTCCTCGACGGCTTCCAGCGTGGCCTCCTTGTCGAAAAGCTGCCTCGTGTCGTCGATGCCGAACCGTGTTTCGAACAGGGCCGCCATCGCTTGCGCATCGGCCACGCAACTTGGCAGATTATTTGCCGGGTGGCCATAATCGTTGATTGCCACTAAAAGAGCTTTTTTAGCCATAACTTCCCTCATCTTCCGAAGTCAGAAGCTATACGTCAGGGGGATTTTGTTTTACTTGAATGCAAGCAACACATCGGTACATATCATGTACCGGAAAGCATCATACTGTTGCTGATAGTACTCAGTACTTAGCTGATACGCTAAAAGTCCACTCTGAGTCCGACTCAATCTAACATAGGATAACGGTCATGCAAATAAAAACTTGAAATCTTCGTTTGATTTTGAGGTTCCGGTGCGCCAAATGATGCTTCTCTACAACGTTCCTGCCCCTCAAGGACTCGGCCCTTCGTTGAGGCCTGCAGGCCTTGGATGCAGGACTGCTCCTGCATGATCAAATTCAATCAGGGCGGTGCGCATTGCCTTGGTCGATAAGAAAGGGCCGCTGTTTCCAGCGGCCCTCTCGCAAGATGAATTCACACGATCTGTAAGCTTGCGTATCGCGGATGGCTCAAGCCGGTTCCGAAGCTTTAAGCGGCTTTGACGCCCTGGAGGAAGCTGGCGACCTCCTGGCCGAGGTCGTTGGAGTGGCGCGCCAGCTCCTGGGCCGCGCCCAGCACCTGGCTGGCCGCAGCTCCCGTCTCGCCCGCCCCCTGGTGCACGTCCGCAATGCTGCCCGTCACCGCCTCCGTGCCGCGCGCCGCCTCCTGCACGTTGCGCGCAATCTCGGCGGTGGC
>JALYFY010000768.1 GCA_030777385.1 Pseudomonadota bacterium
GGTTACACGATGGCGGTGATTGAGGCATATCTTCGCTTTACCGACTGGCTCAACGCCAAGTTCGCCTGGATCATCGCCTTCCTGGTATGTCCTATGCTCTTCATCATGATCTGGGAGATCGTGATGAGGTATTTCCTGAACTCGCCTTCGCTTTGGGCCTTCGAGATCTCCCTCTTCATCTTCGGTGGCTATGTCGTGCTCGGCGGGGCCTACACCTACCTGTCGGGCGGCCACGTCAACGTCGACATCATCTGGGGACGGCTGTCGCTCCGGGGCCGCGCGCTGCTCGACATCTTCACCAGCGCGTTCGCCTTTCTCTATCTCGGCGTGCTCTTCTGGGTGTCGCTGGAGATCACGATCCAATCGTGGCAGATCGGCGAGACGACCATGTCGCACTGGAAGCCCATCTACTACCCGTTGCGAACGACGCTGCCGGTGGGATGCTTCCTGTTCCTGATGCAGGTGCTGGCGCAGCTCATCCGCAACATAGCGATCGTCGTCCAGGGCAGGGACGTGTTCCCCGTCCGCGTGCAGGTCCCCGGGATGACCGCTGTTGATCTTGGTTTGAGGGGCTAGCCGCGGCGTGCTGAGCGTGGCGCGAGGCCAACACATCTCTGCTGGAGAGTACCCATGCTTGGGCTAGGGCCTGAATGGCTGACGGTCATCCTGTTTGGCAGCCTGGTCGTGCTCCTGGTCGCCGGGCTGCCGCTGGTCTTCGCGATCGGTGGCGTCGCGACCTTCTTCATCATCGTGCTGTGGGGACCGCACGCGCTGCCGATCCTCGCCAACCGCACGTACATGGCCATGGACATGTTCCTGCTCGTGGCCGTACCCATGTTCATATTCATGGGCGCCATGTTGCAACGATGTGGCATCGCCGAGGACATGTACGAGCTGATGTACCACTGGATGGCCGGCCTTCGCGGAGGGCTGGCCGCCGGCACGGTGCTGATCTGCACGATGTTCGCGGCGATGGTCGGCATCAGCGGCGCGGCCACCACGTCGATGGGCCTGATTGCGCTCCCCTCCATGCTCAAGCGCGGCTACAGCAAGAAGCTCGCCATCGGTTGCATCTCCGCCGGCGGCTCGCTGGGCATCCTGATCCCGCCGAGCGTGCTGATGATCATCCTCGCGCTGACCTCCCGTGTCTCCATCGGGCAGATGTTCATCGCGGGCATCCTGCCAGGGCTGCTGCTGAGCTTCCTGTTCGTCTCCTACATCCTCATCCGATCCTACATCCAGAAGGACCTGGCGCCGGCTGTGCCCGCGGAATCGCGGCTCCCGCTCGCTGCCCGGATGAAGCTCCTGGCGGCGTTGCTGCTTCCCATCGGCCTGATTGTCGCTGTCATGGGATCGATGTTCTTCGGCATCGCAACGCCGAGCGAGGCGTCGGCCGTCGGCGCCCTCGGCGCGATCGTCAGCGCCGGGATCAAGCGCTCGCTGACCTGGCCGAACTTCACGTCGGCCTTGTTTATCACGCTGCGTCTGACTGCGATGGTGATCTGGATCGTGTTCGCGGCCTCGGTCTTCACATCGCTCTATGCGGTGACCGGTGCCGCCTCGCTCGTGAGCACGCTGATCAAGGACGTGGGCGATCCCTGGATGGTGATCATCACTATGACCCTCATCCTGTTCGTGCTCGGGATGTTCTTTGATCCTGCGGGCATCGTCCTTCTGACCGCTCCCATCTTCTTTCCCATCGTGATCTCGCTGGGCTTCGATCCCCTGTGGTTCGCGATCCTCTTCGTCATCAACATGGAGCTGGCCTATCTCACTCCGCCCTTTGGCTTCAATCTGTTCTACATGAAGGCCGTGACCCCGCCGGACATCACTATGATGGATATCTACAAGTCTCAGACTCCATTCGTCCTGCTGATGCTTCTGGGGCTTGGCCTGTGCATGGTGTTCCCAGGGATCATCACCTGGCTGCCGAGATTGATGGTCACTTGACGCCTGCCGTTGCGGGGATGTTCCCGGCCCGGCTCGCCTGATCGGCCCCCATCGGGTGGTTCATCGCCGAGTTTGGTGGATTGGGCGGCGAGGAGGAATCGGCGGCGAAGCAGGTCGAGCTTAGCG
>JALYFY010000769.1 GCA_030777385.1 Pseudomonadota bacterium
TGTATCTTGCTCTCAATCACATCCCACACATTCACCGCCAGATCCGGCCCGCCAAGGCGCTTGATGGCGCGGATGCCTGTGGGGGCCGTCACGTTGATCTCGGTGAGGTTGCCGTCGATCACGTCGATGCCCACGAGGATCAGGCCCATGCGCTTCAGGTCCGGCCCGATGGTCTCGCAGATCTCGCGCTCGCGCGGCGTGAGGTCCGTGGGTTTCGCAGCGCCGCCGCGCACCATGTTGGAGCGGATGTCGTTGGCCGCAGGCACCCGGTTGATGGCGCCGGCCGCCTCGCCGTCGATGAGGATGATGCGCTTGTCGCCTTCCGTGATCTTCGGCAGGAAGCGCTGGATCACCCAGGGCTCGCGGAACAGGTTGGCGAAGAGATCGTAGAGCGAGCCGAAATTCGGATCCTCCCGGCCGACCTTGAACACGCTGGCGCCGCCATGCCCGTAGAGCGGCTTCATCACCACGTCGCCGTGTTCGCGGCGGAACTCTTCGATCTCCTGCCTGTCGCGGGAGATGAGCGTCGGCGGCATCAGGTGCGGAAACTGGGTGACGAAGATCTTTTCCGGCGCGTTGCGCACATGCGCCGGATCGTTGACCACGAGGGTATTCGGGTGGATGCGCTCCAGGAAATGCGTCGCGGTGATATAGGCCAGATCGAAGGGCGGGTCCTGGCGCATGAGCACCGCATCCACGCTCGACAGATCAACCCGCTGGGGCTCGCCTAAGGTGAAATGGTCGCCCTCCTGGTCACGCACCTCGATGGCCTCCGCCATGGCGACCACTGCGCCGTCGCGCAGGGACAGGCGGTCGGGCGTGTAGTGCAGGACCCGATGCCCCCGCCTTTGGGCCTCGAGCAGCAGCGCAAAGCCCGTATCGCCCGCGATCTTGATGCTTCGGATATGATCCATCTGGATCGCAACGGTGAGGGTCATGCGTCAGGCCTCCTTGGGAAGCAGGGTTATTGGCCTGAAAACACGCAATGGCAACTCTCCCGGGTGCGGAGTGAACGAAAAACGGGGAGCAGGGTTATCAAGGGCTACGCTTCCCGCAGGCCCCTTGCGGAATCCCTCAAGCTTTTCCATGTGATACACCATGCCCCGCCGCGCCCTCCTGATCGTCAACACCAAGAGCCGCAGCGGCGCCGCCCAGCGTGACATCGCGTTCGAGCGCCTGAAAGACCATGATATCGAGCCCGTTCATGTGGAATGCGGCCGCCGGGAGGACCTGTCTCCCCTCATCGTCAAGCATGCGAAAGATGTGGATTGCGCCATCGTCGGCGGCGGCGACGGGACCCTGAACGCGGCGGCCTTCGGCGTGATCGAGGCCGGCCTGCCGCTGGGCATCCTGCCCTTGGGCACGGCGAACGATCTGGCGCGGACCCTTGAGATCCCCTCCGATCTCGACGGCGCCGCCCAGGTGATCGCAGACGGCCATACCCGCAAGATCGATCTCGGCATCGTCAACGGCGAGCCGTTCTTCAACGTGGCAAGCCTCGGCCTCTCGGCGGAGCTCGCGCAGCAGCTGACCCGGGACATCAAGCGCCGATACGGCCGCCTCGGCTATGCGATGGTGGCCCTGAAGGTCCTGGCGCAGGCAAGGCCCTTCAGGGCCACCATCTACAGCGAGAACGAAGCGGTCCGCGTGCGGACGCTCCAGATCGCGGTCGGCAACGGGCGCTTCTATGGCGGCGGCAACGCGGTCGAGAAGGATGCAACGATCGACGATCATCATCTCGATCTCTACAGCCTCGAACTCGACCGCGCCTGGAAGCTTGCCCTCATGGCACGCTCCTTCCGCCATGGCCGGCATGGGGCCTGGAACGAGGTGCGGGCGGTGCGGGCCAAGGAGTTCGATATCCGCACCCGCAAGCCGAAGGCCGTCAATGCGGATGGCGAGATCGTCACCCAGACGCCCGCGCATTTCTCGATCCGGCCCAGCGCCGTCACGGTGTTCGCGCCGAAAGGCTCAGAGGACTAGCGTCGCCCGCACCGCACCGCATCCTCGATGCCGCCGGGGCTGATGCCGATATCGTGCAGCGTGGCCTCGTCGAGGGTGCCGACGTCGCGCAGGGCGCGCCGGATCTCGATTTCACGCATCAGCCCAGCGACGAGGCCTGCCAGGCGCGAAGGTTTGGCGGCGATCCGAGCAGAGGTGCATTCGTGGATGATGGAAAGAGCTGACATGGCCTTCTCCTCAAGGTTGATGAGAGGATCATGCTCCTGCCTCTTGCATAAGAGAAACGAATGTTCATTATATTGATGATAACGAACGTTTATCGAGGTGAGCTATGTCCCGCAATCTCGACGTCAGCCTGCTCAGGGCTTTCGTGGCGGTGGTGGATGCCGGCGGCATGACGGCCGCCACCGGCGTTCTCAACCTGACGCAGGCTGCGGTCAGCCAGCAGATCAAGCGCCTGGA
>JALYFY010000770.1 GCA_030777385.1 Pseudomonadota bacterium
ATCTGGCACACCTCGAACCTCGTCCAGATCCCCGAAGGGGAGCGGCTGGCGCAGCGCCTCGTGGACAACACCTTCGCGGACGTGGTGTTCTTCTCCAATTCCGGCGCCGAAGCGAACGAAGCGGCCATGAAGATGGCCCGCCGCTATCATTACGTGAACGGCAACCCGGAGCGCTTCCGCATCATCACCTTCGAGGGTGCCTTCCACGGCCGGACGCTGGGCACCATCGCGGCCGGCGGCCAGGCCAAATACCTGGAAGGCTTCGGCCCCAAGGTCCAGGGCTTCGACCAGGTGCCCTTCGACGATTTGGAGGCCCTGAAGGCCGCCATCGTGCCCGAGACGGCGGCTCTCATGATCGAGCCGATCCAGGGCGAGAGCGGCATCCGTTCCGTTCCCGTGGCCTTCCTGCGGGAACTGCGCGCGCTCTGCGACAGCCAAGGCCTCCTCTTGATCTTCGACGAGATCCAGACCGGCGTCGGCCGCACAGGCAAGCTCTTTGCCTATGAATGGGCCGGCGTGACGCCGGACATCATGTCGGTCGCCAAGGGCATCGGCGGCGGCTTCCCCATGGGCGCCTGCCTTGCCACGGCCGAGGCCGCCAAGGGCCTGACCGCGGGAACGCACGGCACCACCTTCGGGGGCAATCCGCTTGCCATGGCCGTGGGCAACGCGGTGCTCGATGTCATTCTCGAGCCCGGCTTCCTGACGGAGGTCGAGCGCAAGGGCCTGCTGTTCAAGCAGCGCCTCGCCGAGCTGAAGGACCGTCACCCGGGGGTGATCGCCGAGGTGCGGGGGCAGGGGCTCATGGTGGGCCTGCGCACCGTGGTGCCGAACACCGAGTTCATCGCCGCGGCCCGCGCCCAGAAGATCTTCGTGATCGGCGCCGGCGACAATGTGGTCCGCCTTCTGCCGCCGCTGATCGTCAGCGACGGGGACATCGCGGAAGCCTTCAACCGCCTGGACGCCGCCTGCGCGGCCATCGAAACCGAACTGAAAACCGCCGCTCAGCCGGGAGCAGCCCAATGAACACCCGCCACTTCCTCGATCTCAGCGACTTCTCAGGAACCGAGATCCGCCATCTCCTGAATGTTGGCACTGAGATCAAAGCCAAGCGCCGCCGGGGCGAGAAGGCCAAGGACCGCCCTCTCGAGGGCAAGGTTCTGGCCATGGTGTTCGACAAGCCCTCCACCCGCACCCGCGTCTCCTTCGATGTGGGCATGCGCGAGCTTGGCGGCGAGACGCTGATGCTTACCGGCAAGGAGATGCAGCTTGGCCGTGGCGAAAGCATCGCCGACACGGCGCGGGTCCTGTCCCGCTACGTGGACGCCATCATGATCCGCACCCTCGACCATGCCATGGTGACGGAGTTGGCCCAGTACGCCACAATCCCGGTGATCAATGGCCTGACTAAGATGACCCATCCGTGCCAGATCATGGCCGACATCATGACCTTCGAGGAGCATCGCGGCTCCATCCAAGGCCGCACCGTCGCCTGGACGGGGGACGCCAACAACGTGCTCGCGTCCTGGGTTCATGCGGCGGCCCGCCTTGATTTCCGGCTGAACATCGCCTCGCCCCCGGAACTTGCTCCCCGCCCGGAGCTTTTGTCCTGGGCGAAACAGGAAGGAGCGCAGATCAGCGTGACGACCGATGCCTTCGAGGCCGCCGAGGGAGCCCACGCCGTCATCACCGATTGCTGGGTGTCCATGGGCGACGATGACGAGTTCCGTCGCCAGAACCTGCTGAAGCCCTACCAGGTCAACAGCCGGCTCATGAATGTGGCCTCCAAGGATGCGGTCTTCATGCACTGCCTTCCGGCGCATCGCGGCGAGGAAGTGACGGACGAGGTCATGGACGGTCCGCAATCCGTGGTCTTCGATGAGGCCGAGAACCGGCTTCACGCACAAAAGGGCATCCTCGCATGGTGCCTCGGAGCAGCAAGCGCATGAGTTCAGCCTCGTTTGAAGGAAACGACGACGTCGTCCTGCCTTTCGCCGTCGAGCCCCTCGACGTGCGCGGGCGCGTGGTGCGTCTCGGGCCCTCCATCGACACCATCCTGGCCCGTCACGGCTATCCCGACATGGTGGCCCGCGTCATCGGCGAAGCCGCGGCGCTCACCGTCATGCTTGGTGCGTCCCTCAAGCTCGAGGGGCGCTTCCAGCTTCAGACCAAGACCGACGGCATCATCGACATGGTGGTGGTCGACTTCAACGCGCCCGATCGCCTTCGCGCCACCGCCCGCTTCGACAAGGACAAGATCGAGGCGCTGGGTGCCACCTCGCCGGGAACGGGCGAACTCCTCGGCTCCGGCTATCTGGCCATGACTATCGATCAGGGCTCCGACCGGAGCCGCTATCAGGGCGTCGTGGCGCTCGAAGGCCAGGGCTTCGAGGAGGCGGCGCACCAGTATTTCCGCCAATCCGAGCAGATCCCGACGCAGGTGCGCCTGGCCGTGGCCGAGCAGTTCGAAGGCGGCCGCCACACCTATCGCGCTGGCGGGCTGATGATCCAGTTCCTGCCTT
>JALYFY010000771.1 GCA_030777385.1 Pseudomonadota bacterium
AGCCGGCGGCTCTGGTGCGCGTTCTTCGTCACCGTCGCCAAGCGCCGGAGCTCAGCCGCCGAATAGTCCGCCCGCAGGCCAACCGCTGACGCCATCGCGCGAATCCTCCTCGCACCATGGAATCAGCTCAACCCCGACCGGGCAATCCCGAGCGAGTCACCACCCAAGGCCGTTGGTATGATGGGCTGCATAGCCCGCCCTACCGCGTGCCGTCCCGGGCCATCCACTTTGATGTGACAGTGCCCACCCGCAATGGCAGCAAGGACAGCCGGGCCGCTCAAGATGGAGCTTAGGAGATCTTGACAGTTCATTAACCGTAGCGGCCTCAAGCTTGATCGCGACTGGCCTCGAGGCTGTCAACCTCAACGACCGAGGATGGACCTACGCTGATTGAACCCTGCCGGTAGTGAACAAGTGCAGTTCGCTTGGACGGAACGTTCTCCCCACGTTTCGGCATGGTCGCGGACCACCTCGAGGTGTCGCGGATGGTCATCGTGGCCGGTTGAGCGATTTGAGGACGAGCGGGGCAACGATGGCCAAGAGAGTTCTGGTCCTTCTCGGGACCAAGAAGGGCGCCTTCATCCTGGAGAGCGACGTCGAGCGGCGATCGTGGAATCTGCATGGGCCCTATTGCGAGACGTGGCCGATGAACCACGTGATTGCCGATCCTGAGACCGGAACGATCTACGGCGGCGGCGGCAACGAATGGTTCGGCCCGGCCATCTGGAAGTCGCGCGATCTCGGGGCGACCTGGACTCATTCGAGCCAGGGGCTCGCCTACGAGGCGGGAGAGCAGCCCATTAAGACAGTTTGGAGCCTCGCGCCAAGCCGCGGGCGGCTCTACGCTGGGGTTGAGCCAGCCGGCCTGTTTGTCAGCGACGATGCTGGGCAATCCTGGGAGCATGTCGCCGGGTTACGCGATCACCCGTCGCGCCCCGACTGGCAACCGGGTGGGGGTGGACTGATCCTGCACTCGCTCGTGCTTCACCCGGAGGACGAGAAGCAGATCTGGGTCGGGATCTCCGCCGGTGGCGTGTTCCATACGGCAGACGGTGGCGAGACCTGGGAGGCGCGCAACCGAGGCACACGGGCCGATTTCCTGCCAGAGGGGCAGAACTATCCCGACCACGGCCAATGCGTGCACTGTCTCGTGATAGCGCCTGGAATGCCGAACCGTTTGTATCAGCAAAACCACTGCGGCATGTACCGCAGCGACGATGGCGGTCGGCACTGGGAAAGCATTGAGGCAGGCTTGCCATCGAGCTTCGGCTTTCCGGCGGCCGTCCATCCGCGCGATCCGGACGCGCTGTACCTCGTGCCGCTCAACGGCGACATCGCAGGCCGATATGTGCCCGATGCCAAGGCTGCGGTGTGGCGCACGAGGGATGGCGGTAGAACCTGGGGCGACCAGCGACTAGGTTTGCCACAGGAGAACGCTTTCTTCAGCGTGCTACGCCAGGCGCTGGCCACCGACAGCGTAGAGCCGGCAGGGGTGTATTTCGGGACGGGCTCCGGCACGCTGTACGCCAGCGCCGATGAGGGCAACAAGTGGAGCTGCATCGCGCAGCACCTGCCCTCCATCTCCTCGGTCGAAACACTGGTCGTCGAGGCTTGAAAATCTGCGCGGAGGGTGCGGTCATGCCGGACGAAGCATTGCTCGCACCAGCGCCAGTCCTGGTCCGACTTCCCGTCCTGTTCACAAGCCTTTTCCCGATGGCGGAGCGGAGAGTGGAACTTTCTGTCGGGACGGTCGGCGAGATGATCGCAGCCCTGGACACGCGCTGGCCGGGGATGCGCGACTGCTTGTGCGACTCGACCCCGGCCGTCCGACGGCACATCAACATCTTCGTGGAGGGGAAACGCGCCACCCTGGACACCCATTTAGCGCCGGGCGCAGATGTGTTCATCCTGACGGCAATCAGCGGGGGGTAAGCTCATAGGGCCTGCCCATGGGTCTGCCACAGAAACTGGGAGGCGCGACATGGCGAAGTGTGGTCTGAAGCATCGGCTGTGGATCCGATGAGGCCTGCTACCCCAAGCGCGAGGGTGGCCGTCAACACCGGCGGCCGGCGCGAGATCGTCGGCTTGGCCTGCGGCGCGTCCGAGGCCCAGCCGTTCTGGTCGGCGTTCTTGAAGAGCTTGGTCAAGCGCGGCCTGCGCGGGGTAAAGCTCGTCGTCTCGGACGCTCACTGCGACTACCCCATGGTGGCCTCGAACTACGCCAAGCAGCGGTCAGAGCTCGCCAAGGCTCTCGGCCTCGGGCAGCTCCGGCGCGGCCGGGCGGCGGGTTCGGATCCTGCGGCTCAGGGCGAGGGAGCGCCGGAGCCGGCCAAGGGGGCCCGGGGTCGGCGGAAGCGCACGGCCGAAGCGGCCTAGACCCGCTTTCGGCGCCGTTGACGTTCACCGCTGCCGAAGCGCAGCTGATGGTGACGGAGAAGATG
>JALYFY010000772.1 GCA_030777385.1 Pseudomonadota bacterium
CTCTCACCCCTCATTGCGCAAGGCTACCTTGGGGTGGATTTCTTCTTCGTCCTGAGCGGATTTATCATCCTGCACGCGCACCAGAGCGATCCGCGAACGGTGGCGGCCGCAGGATCTTATCTGAAGAAGAGGATCACACGAATCTACGTGCCCTATTTGCCGCTCGCCTTGCTGGCCATCAGCTTCGAAATCTTGTTTTCGCAGACGGTGACCGACAAACACTGGAGCATTTTCACTTCGCTCACGCTGGTCGCCTGGGATTATCCCCCGCAGCTAGTTCTCTCAGTCGCCTGGACGCTCATCCACGAGGTCATGTTCTACGCAGTCTTCTTGCTGTCGTATGTGACTCGCGGCTTCGCAGGGCTGATCGTGGCCTGGGGGGCTCTGATCGGCGCCACGATCCTCGGCGGCACGGCGGTGCCTTTCGAGGTCCTTCCGCCTCTTGCCGAAGCCAATCTCCGGATCTTTCTGGACCCGATCAACCTGGAGTTCGTCGCCGGCATGACGGCAGCGGTCGCCGTCAGATCTCTCCCACCTACCTGGGCTCGTGCCTCGCTCACGATCGGAGTTCTCGGCCTAATCGTGTTCTTCTCGATGCTCGGGAGCGGTGCTTCACGCGTATGGTTCGGTGTGGCCATGGCCTTCGTCGTTGCGGGTCTCGTCTGGCTTGAGAAGGCCGGAAGACTTAGAGTTCCGGCATCCCTGGTGTTCCTGGGAGATGCGTCCTACGCGATCTACCTGATCCACGTTCCCGTGATCGCGACAGGCTGGCTTGTGGCAAAGCAATGGAGCATTCCGGTTTCGTGGTCAGCTGCTGTGCTGATCGGCATCACTGTCGGGCTTGGCTTTGGCCTCCTCTATCACGTGTTTGTCGAGAGGCCTGCTCTCTCCTTTGTGAGGCGGCGCGGGTCGAAACGGTGGGAGCGGCAGCAGATTAGCGAGAGCGGCAGGGCCGCGTAGGTGATCGGCCCCTAACCGGCCCCCAGGCGGTGGTCCGGTGTTGATGTCAGTGCAAAGTGGGCTGCTCCGCCACGGGTTGGCGAGCTGAGGGGGCGGGCCAAGCGGCGAAGGCGGGCACGAACACTTCCGGCGCGGGCGGTCGAAAGCCCAGCGACCCGTGCGGCCGCACCGTGTTGGAGTGACGCCGCCAACTCTCGATGATGATCTGTCTCATCGGGACCGTAGTCGATGTCGAGGCTGGCCTGCATGGCCCCGAAGGCGATCTCGCCTTGTCCACCGGCCTTGACGATCAAGGTCGCCGGTCCGCAGAGGTCCAGGTAATCCCGGTTGTGGCTCAGAACACCAGCGGACGGCGCTCGGCCATCGACGGGCGTACGACCCGGCATGGGGGCTACGCCGTGAGCCAGCGCATCGAGGAGGCCTTCGGCTGGATCAAGACGGTGGCAGGCCAAGACAAGACCCGGTTCTGCGGCCTGGAGCGGGTCGGCCTCGCCTTCGCGGCGACGGCCTACAACCTGATCTGCCTGCCTCGCCTTCTGGAGCCCGCATCGTGAGCGCGGCAGCCGAGTGCGAGGTGGTCGGCCGCTGGAGGATCGTCGGCTCCGACCTGTGGGATCGCGATGACCTCGATCTGGTGGACCCGGCCTTGATCAGCATCGGCCGGGGCGGACGCGGTGAGCTGGCCTTTGGCGTCGTGAACGCCTCGCTCGATCTCGCCTACAGCCGCACCATGGTGTTCTTTACCTTTGAGGGCTTCGACGAAGGCGACGAGGTCGACGGGTCCGGCTCGGTCGAGCTCCTCGACGACGGCGCCCTTGAAATCGAGATCTCGTTCCATCTCGGCGACAATGCCGTCCTCACAGCCGAACGCGACCGTTCTTCAACACCCTGCTAGCTGTTCTGTCCTGGGGTGTGGTGGTAGGCTGAGGCATGCTGAGAGGGATGCGCTATGGGCCAGGTTCTCCACGGCAGCGCCACCCCGACAGAGGCAGTGCGTCGCAATCCAAGCTCGTGAAGAGAGCGTGAGGGCCCTGGCCAAGCGCTACGGCATCAGCCCCACGAC
>JALYFY010000773.1 GCA_030777385.1 Pseudomonadota bacterium
GACAAGGCCTGTGGGCACATAGGCCAGGATGGCTTCGCCCGCGAGCTCATGAGCCAAGCTTCGTTCAATGAGCCGGGTGCCAAATCCCTTTCGCATCGGCGGCACCACAGGAGGACCGCCATGCTCCTGCCAGCACAGCGTCAGGTGTCGCGGTTCGTCGAACGTGAGGGTCCATGTGATGGAGACATGGCCCCCCGGGACTGAGAGGGCACCATATTTTGCCGCGTTGGTGGCAAGCTCATGGACGGCCATCGAGATTGCAAGGGCCACGTTTGGGGTGAGCCGCACGCGCGGCCCGTCGACGTTGCAGCGCCCGCTCGACTGGCGGCAATACGGCTCGATGACCTCATCGATCAGCTCACCAAGCTCGGCCCCCTCCCAATTGTCCCGTGTGAGGATGTCGTGAGCGCGCGCGAGCGCCATGAGCCGGTCCTGAAATGTCGTCACACGCAGGGCGCCCTCCGGTCCTAGGTCACGGAAGCTTTGCACGGCGATGGACTGGACGGTGGCCAGGGTGTTCTTCACCCGATGGTTCAACTCGTTGATCAGAAGCTGCTGGCGATCCTCCCAAAGCTTGCGCTCGGTGATATCGAAGGCAACCCCTGTTGCCCGGATGAAAACGGCACCCTCAGGCCCGTGACTGGCTTCCAGGTCCGCGCGGAGGAGCAGCCAGTGATGTGAGCCGTCGGGCCAGATCACCTCAAGCTCCTCTTCGACATAGCGCTGACCATGCTTGAGCGCAGCCGCGGCAGCTATTCGGAGGCGCTCGTGGGCTCCAGGTGCATAACGGGACCTGATCTCCTCGATGGTCGGCGTGGCGTTCTCCGGAAAGCCAAGAAGACGGTTCAGCTCGGGAGAGGTTGTCACGGAGTTCGTGCTGGTGTCGCTTTCCCACACGGCCATCCGGCCTGCATCGAGCGCCAGGCGAAGGCGGGATTCGCTCTGTCGCAGGGCTGCCTCTGCCTCGCGGCGTGCCGTCAGGTCGATCGTCACTGACGCGATGATATGGGGCAGCCCTGCTTCATGAAGGATCGGGGTGACGGTGTTGCCGACCCACACCTCGCGCCCATCCGGCCGGATGTACCGCTTCTCGATCTCGAAGGCTTCTCCGGCCTCAATCGCCTGCTTGAAGAGACGAAGGTTGTCCGGCAGGTCATCGGGATGGGTGATGTCCTGCATACGCAGGCCGCCTAGAAGCTGTTCCTGGGAATATCCGGAGATTTCGCAGAAGCGGCCGTTCACCCGTAGAAAACGCCCGGACAGGTCGCACTCGGAAAAGCCTGCAGCCGCCTGGTCGAAGATGGCCGCGAGATGGGCCTCGCTTTCGCGCAACTCCGCTTCTCGTCGCTTCTGCTCTGTCAGGTCGCGAGCCAAGCCGATGCGGACCTTCTGGCCCTGCCACACGCTTTCGCGGCCCACGAATTCTGCCGGGAAGATGGATCCGTCTTTTCTGCAGGCTTCGATCTCATAAGGCTCTTCCTGCCTGAGGCGACCTTTTTCCTGAAGAAGGGTCACACTCCCGGGTGCCACGAAGGCCGTGCTGGGACGTCCGATCACGTCCGCGACATCATCGTATCCGAAGATCCGTGCGTAAGCAGGGTTGCAGTCGAGAGCAACAGTGCCGTTGTGAATGATCACGCCCTCGCGGGTCTCCTCGGAGAACAGCCGGTAGCGTGCCTCGCTCTCGCCAAGCGCCGTGCGGGCTTGGACCTGCTCGGTCACGTCGAACCCCTGGGCAAAGATGCCGGTGACCTCGCCCTCGTCATCCATCACGGGCTGGTACACGAAATCCATGTAACGGGTTTCAGGCGGGGCACCCGCCTGACGCTGGAACGCAACCGGCATCTGACGGCCTACGAACGGCTCGCCGGTCGTGTATACGGTGTCGAGCAGGGCTACGGTGCCCTGCGCCTCAAGTTCAGGAAGAACGTCGCGCACCCGCCGGCCAACAACGTCGTGCCTGCCGATCAGCTCGAGATAAGCCGGATTGGTGAACTCGAAGACATGATCCGGGCCGCTCAGGATGGCGATCATGCCAGGGGCTTGCTGGAAGAAGAACCGAAGCCGGTCCGTCTTTCCGGCGACGGAGGAAGACCCCGATCGGGCTGGCTTACCCTGCATCACGGTCCCCTGCGGAGTGCTTGCCCTGGTGGGCACTTTGCTCTTGGCGGCGCTCCTGCTCCACCAGCAGCCGGAGGGCGGCACGCACGACTTCGCTGGCGCTGCGGTAATGGCCCGTTTTCACCTTCGCGGCGATGAAGGTGGTGAGCTCAGGGGTCAGCGAGGCCGTAATGGTCGATTTGGAGGGCATGGCAGCAGGGTGGGTATGAAAGGTTCTTACCCTTCCTGTAGCAGCATAGTCGTGGATTGAACATCAACCTAGATGATCATCGATCGCGACGCTTCGTCCCGCTGCGGCGCCTATGACATGGTCAGCGCCAAAATGGAGCGGACCCTTGAGCGAACTCCTCCAGCAACCCTGGATAAAGCTCCATGGGAGGCAATGTCTCGAAACTGTGGACCGCGGGCGTCCTGACCCAGGGCAGCGCCTCGCTGGTGTAGGTCTCCATGAAGGGCGTGAAGCCCTTCGCATCATCCAGCATCGTGGCGCGAACGTTGATTAGATCATCCAGGCCCTCTGGGCGGGTGAAGAGCCAGCTCATGCAATGAGGGCAGAAGAAGTGGCGGGTAGCGCCATGAAGGCCACCGATCACCGGCTCTCCCAGCATCACCTCAAAGCTGGTGCTGGGATAGAGAGCGCTCAAGGAAAAGGCGCTGGCGGTCATGCGCTGACAGCCTGTGCAGTGGCAGGCCATGGTGATGAGGGGAGCGCCGCTGACGCGGAATCTCACCTGCCCACAGCGGCAACCGCCTTCTTGTCCGCTGCCCTGATCGGCCATGACTCCCTCCCCTGTGCTGAGTGGGAAAGCCTGCCGTTCGAACCACACCTATGTCAATGCGATGAGGCAGGCTCAAAACGATCATGGCCGGGGCGACCCCGGCCATGAATTGCAGCGACGGTTCTGAGCCGGCGCACGTCGCGCC
>JALYFY010000774.1 GCA_030777385.1 Pseudomonadota bacterium
GACGGGTGCGTGCCT
Organism: Pseudomonadota bacterium; assembly: GCA_030777385.1. Classification (GTDB taxonomy): domain Bacteria; phylum Pseudomonadota; class Alphaproteobacteria; order Rhizobiales; family Beijerinckiaceae; genus Microvirga. Next base: position 16 of record JALYFY010000774.1, read on the forward strand.
CCTCGACGCCGCCGATGTCGTCCCAGGTCACGTTGGGAACCTGGATCATGATCTCGCGCAGGGCCGAGGGCTGGACCCGCTTCATGGCGTTGACGAAGTCCGCCCGCGAAACTTGCAGGCTCTCTAGCACGTTCGAGGGAATTCCTTCCCTGAGATTGACGCCAGGCAGGATGCGACGGAGCGAGTCCATCGCCGCTTCGCGGGTCAGGGCTGCAAGGTCGGCGCCGACGAAGCCGTAGGTCGTGCGGGCGATGGCATCCAAGTCTACATCTTCTGCCAGCGGCATGCCGCGGGTATGGATGGTCATGATCTCCCGGCGGCCCCGCTCGTCAGGAACGCCGATGACGATCTCACGGTCGAACCGTCCTGGTCGGCGCAGCGCCTCGTCGATGGCCTCACGCCGGTTCGTGGCGCCGATCACCACGATATTCTGTCGTGGTTCCAACCCATCCATGAGCGTGAGCAACTGGGCGACGATGCGCCGCTCGACCTCGCCCGTGACCTCTTCCCGCTTGGGCGCGATGCTGTCGATCTCGTCGATGAAGATGATGGCGGGAGCGTTCTGCTGCGCCTCCTGAAAAACCTGCCGCAGGCGCTGCTCGGATTCGCCGTAATGCCGGCCCATGATCTCGGGGCCTGCGATGTGGTAGAACTGGGCTTCCGTTTCATTGGCGACCGCGCGGGCCAGACGTGTCTTGCCGGTACCGGGAGGACCGTAAAGCAGAACACCTTTCGGGGGGTCGATGCCGAGGCGCTGGAAAAGCTCAGGGTGGCGCAGGGGCAACTCCACCATCTCGCGCACCTGATCGACCGTCGTGCCGAGACCGCCGATATCGTCATAGGTCACGTCGGCGCGGCGGGCTTCCCTTGGCTCTTCGAATTGAGGACGGAGCTCGATCTCGGTCTCGGCCGTCACATGCACAATGCCGCGCGGCTGCGTCGTGACCACGACGAGGCGAATCTCCTGCAAGCCATAGGCGGGGATGTTGACGAGACCGCGCAACTCTTCGGGAAGCCTTGGGTCGGCAGAGCGCTGCGAGTATACGGATGTCGATATGACATCGCCTGCCGTCAGCGGGCGCTGGTGAAACGTGCGTTTCAAGGCGTCGCCCGAGCCCTGAAGACGCAGGCCCTTCTGAGCCGGCGCCAGCACAACCCGTGTTGCGGGACGCACCTCCGCTCGCTTCACCTCAACGTGATCGCCGCTGCCAACGCCTGCATTGACGCGCTGCAAGCCGTCAAGGCGCACGATGGTCAGCCCCTCATCCTCGGCATAAGGTGTGACCGCAATGGCAGTGGTGTGGCGCTTGCCGATGATTTCGACAGCTTGCCCCTCCTGCACACCGATTTCCGCAAGAGCCTTCCGGCTCATCCGTGCGATGCCTCGGCCCGAGTCGTCCGGTCGGGAATTTGCGACCTGAAGGCGGACAGTCTGGCCATCATCTGCCATTGCTTTTTATCCCATGCTCAAGCGATCGGTCATGCAGTAGCAGCTGCAGGGAAGGAGCTTGACGATCCAGATCTTCCAGGTGCCACGCGTCGGGAGCCTCGACGGCTGTTTCAAGCCGCGAAACTGCTGGGCAAACGCCACATGGATGGATTTGTTGCAGGCGGGGGCTCGTGGCCCGTCGGGGTCAGCGCCCTTGTCTGTCGGGATTAGTCCAGAGGTTCCCGATGAGACTTTCGACATCGCTAGGCGCCTGCAGAGCCAGGGCCGGCTTGTCGAGAACATTGAAGCTCGAGACGGAAGGAAGCCTTGGGGCATTATCAGGAGGCGAGGGGACGCTGCTGCTCTCCCCCGGCGGATCGATCAGCTCCCAGCTGTCGAAGAGATCCATCGCCGAGTGGCCCGGCAATCCTGGACCCAGGTAAAGGATGATTTCAACCCAGGGGCGCCCACCAGGGCGGGAAGTCACTTTCGTAACGCGTCCGAAAAAGTTCGTCAGAGGACAGCGAACGAAATCGCCTGGTACGGGGACGCGCGACTTCTCCCGCTGCAGCTCCGCCTCGGCCTCCTGAAGCTCTGCCCGCAATCTGGCAGTTAGAGCCTCAAGTTCCACCCTGCGCTTCGTGCAGGAGCCTTGGTGGCTCCCGTGACGTTTCGAGGCCAGCGACAGTATTTTGTCAGATCCGATAACACCGTCCGGAGCCGCGCTCATCACACATCCTTTCTCGACCGACAGGAGGTTTCGACGATGTACCTGCCGAGGGCGGGCCTTCTCCATCAATGCTTCAATTTGGGTGCGTTTGTCAGGCAGAGCAAGACTCTCGGAAGAATGATGCGGAACTTAGCCTTGGAGCATGAGGGTTATAGAGATGGAAGCTTGAGAGATCGGAGGCGGCATGCCCGCTTTAAGCCGCGTTGCAGGACCGTTGACCGGCATCATCGTCGCGATGGCGCTGGCCTATCCTGTTGCAGCCCAGGATCCGGCGCCGCCCCTGCCGCCTCCTCGGCCGGACCAGCCAACAACCTCTTCGCCCGAGGTCTCCGATGAGAAGGTGCAGCCAAAAGAGGCCGGCGCGGAGCAGAAGGCTTCCGAACTCAGCGAGGCCGCTGCAGCCTGTCTCGAGCGCATCACGCGCTTAGGGATACGCTTCGAGAAACGCCCGCCCGTGCGGGAAAATTCCTGCAGCGTCGATAACCCGGTTTTGGTCTCAGGCCTTCCCAACGGCATCGAGGTTGCGCCTGCCTCCTTGATGGCATGCCCCGTTGCGGAGAGCCTTGCACGCTGGATGACTGACGCCGTCACACCGGAAGCGGAGCGTCAGTTCCAGAGCGCAGCGACGAAGCTTCTCATCGGAACCTCCTACCAATGCCGCGATCAGCGAAATGGGGAAAAGCTGAGCGAACATGCCTTCGGCAATGGCGTCGATGTGATGGGTTTCGAGTTCGCCAAGCGGGCTCCGCTGACGATCGCAACCCACGCTGCAGACTCCCCGGAGGCGACTTTCCAGTCTGCAGTTCAGAAAGCGGCCTGTCCCATCTTCACGACGGTGCTGGGGCCAGGATCCGACGCCGCACACGGCGATCATCTCCACCTCGATATGCGCCAGCGCAAGGGCGATTACCGCATTTGCCAGTAAGACCCGGGAACAGGGATGCGGCCGGAGCTTTGTTTGTTCATGACATTGCCGGTGGAGTATCCCATGAAAACTGTCGCGTATGCCGCTCTCGGGCTCTTCGGCCTCCTGAGCCCAGCCCTTGCTGCGCCCCCAGAGCTGAACTTGGAAGCCGTCAATAAAACCGAGTGGTCGGCGGAAGGCGGCAATGAGAAGGAGATCAGTCCGATCCTCGTCAAGGCGCAGGTTCTCCTGGATCGTGCCCGCTTCTCTCCTGGTGTTGTCGATGGACGGAATGGCGAGAACATGCAGAACGCCATCAAGGCCTTCGAGAAGGCGCGAGGCCTGAAGCCGGATGGTGCTCTTGATGAGGAGCTCTGGGCAAAGCTCAACGAGGCCTCGGCCGAGCCCGTGCTGACCGAGTACACGATCCGCGATGAAGACCTGAAAGGCCCCTTTGCCAAAATCCCGGACAAGCTCGAGGATCAGGCGAGCCTCGACCGCTTAGGCTATTCAAGCCCGGAGGAACTTCTGGCCGAGCGCTTCCATATGGACCAAGACCTGCTCAAGGCCCTGAACCCTGGCAAGCGGTTCGACGAGGCAGGGGCATCCATCGTGGTGGCGAATGTGGACGCCAAGGCGGAGCCCGGCAAGCAGCCGGAGAAGGTTGCAAAGATCGAGATCGTGAAGAGCGAGCGCGTCCTGCGCGCCTTGGCTAAGGACGGCGCGATCATGGCCGTCTATCCGGCTTCCATCGGCAGCGAGGAGAAGCCTGCGCCGAGCGGGTCCCATACCGTGCGCGCGATCGCGCCGAACCCGAACTATACCTACAATCCCGATTATGCCTTCAAGGGTGTCAAAGCGAAGGAGAAGTTCGAGATCAAGCCTGGTCCGAACAATCCGGTCGGGAGCACCTGGATCGATCTCTCCGTCGAGTCCTTCGGGATCCACGGCACGCCGGAGCCTGAGAAGGTCGGGAAGGCCTACTCCCAAGGCTGCGTGAGGCTCACCAACTGGGATGTCGAGGAGCTGTCGAAGATGGTCGAGAAAGGCACTCCGGTCGCTTTCCTCGACTAAAGCATCGAGGCAGCCCGGACGGGTTAGCCGTCATTGGCGGAATTGAGCTGGTCCGGCCGCATGCCTTCATCCACTTCGGAGTCGTGCGCCCGGACGAGCCACTCCAGCTGCTCCTGAACGAAATCGGGATCGCTGTGAAAGCGCATGGCGCAGGCCACGAGAAAAACGGCGATCTCGGGGAGATCGCCCTCGCCCAGATCCGGAAGGACCAGTTCCAAATCCGTCATGTTGCCGGAGGTGACGATGGCCGCTTCGTTCGGAGGAACGACTGTTCCGGTGCTGTCAGGTTCCTGAGCCATGGGGCGATCCTAAATTGTCCGTTTGAGGGACCTTGCGCGGGGTGAGATGCGAGCGAGCCAGCAGTCTTCGGTTTGTTCTAACGCGCAGCCACATGAGGTAAAGCCTCGGCTGCGATGCGAAGCAATCAATCAAAAGCCCTGCTGCAGGAGGCTGCAGCAGGGCTGAGACTTTTCCAGAATGTCTGGGCTTACGGATAGGTGCAGACGTAGCGCATCCCGTTGCTGGCCAAGAATGTTCCCGTTCCCGGATCGTAGGAGCGGTACTTGCGGGCGCAATAGGCCGCGACCGACGGATCGACGGTTCCGGGAGGCGGAGGAGCCGCGGGTTGAGCCTGGCTGGCAATGGCGCCGGCGATCAGGGCGCCGGCAGCAAGCCCGGCGACGCCGGCCGCAACCGCTGCGCCGCTATCGCGACGATAATACCGGTCACGGTAATAGGGGCGATGATGATAGCCGCGGCGGTAGTAGTACTGCGCGTAGCTCTCGTTGGGATATGCCGCCTGGATTTCAGGCAACTGACGTGTCTGGATGGGGGTCGCGCTTGCCGGCAATGCTGAGACAAGCATTGCCGAGCCGACCAGAGCCGTGACGAATTTGCGCATATTGAACTCCTTGGTCTGCAAAATCGCTGAACCTCGATCCTGCCCATGTGCGGGTGCAATATAGCCTGATCGGCCAAGCTTGCAAAGTATTTGAATTTTTGGATTTGAAATGTACATTGAAAGTATCTATTTGAGATTTGTAGAATAGAATTGTTTTCTAGAGGCTATATATCTGAATATATTATCTATTGTCCCGATTACGGGAAAAGGAACAGGTTGCCTGCTTATGATATAAACGGAAATCCTTACTTGTTTGCCGCTTCGTCTGCGGAAGATGGATCAGGTTGAGAGATGACCCTGCGGAAGATCATTTCTGGCCTCTCCTATTCCGGACTGGATTTTTCACGAAAAACCCGTCAAAGATTGTGTGTTTTATTATAATCTGTCTCAAAGTGGCATTGATGCGTTGCCTTACATTGATCTTGTCTTTGGCAGCCTGGCTGGGATTGGGGTTCCCGTCTCACGCTGCGGAGCCGTTGCCGCTTCCCAAAGGGCCGGTCATCCTGACCATCTCCGGAAACATCGAGCAGACGAACGGTCCGGCACAGGCGCAGTTCGACAAGGCAATGCTTGAAGCCCTGGGAACGGCGTCGTTCGTCACAAGGTCGGAGGTCTCGATCAAGCCTCAGCTTTTTGAAGGCGTGCCGCTGCGGGCGGTTCTTAATCGCGTCGGCGCTCGCGGCAAGTCCATGAAGGCATCGGCTTTGAACGACTACGAGATCAGCATTCCTTTGGAGGATCTTCGCTTTGAGCCTCTTCTGGCCATGAAGGCCGATGGGCAGGTTCTGACAATCCGTGATAAAGGACCTTTATGGATCGTTTATCCACGGGACGCTCACGACGTCCTGCATGATGTAAAGTATTATGCCCGGTGGGTCTGGCAACTGAACAGGCTTCACGTGGAATAACCATGAGGTTTGGCCTGAACAGTTATAAGACAGCTCTGGTTACGCTTGTTGCGATTACGAGCCTTGTGGCCTGCCTCGGATTTACCGTGGCGCGGCTGTTCGAGGTCGAGCGCGACCTGCGGACGGACGGCTTGTACACCAATCTCTGGGTGGTTACCCAGACCCAGTTCGAAGCCGCCGTCTTGGCCGAGAGCTTGGCCCGCAAGGCTGCTAACGAAAGCTTTGCGACGCAGGAGCAGGAGCCGACCTTTCGGACAAGCATCCTCATCAGCCGATTGGCCGTTCTTGTCGAGGGGCCTCAAAGTCAGGTTTTCGAGAGAATTGGACTGCTGGGTGAGTTGAAGCAGGATTACCTTCACCTGACGCTCGTAGAATCTCTTCTTCAGGGCCAGATCGACCCCCAAACTGCCATGCCGCTTCGTGGAC
>JALYFY010000775.1 GCA_030777385.1 Pseudomonadota bacterium
TGGCTGCACCACAGGCTTCCGTATCATAGGGATTGACCAGAATTGCGCAGTCGAGCTCATGCGTCGCGCCGGCAAATCGCGACAGGATCAGGACCCCGGGATCCTCGGGCCGTTGAGCCGCGACGAACTCCTTCGCAACGAGGTTCATTCCATCCCGCAGCGGCGTCACAAGGCCGATCCGCGACATGCGATATAACCCTGCAAGGGCCGAATGTCCGACAGTCCTGTTGACATAGCGCACCGGCGTCCAGTCCACCTCCCCGAGGCTCCCGTTGGTCCACCCAGCCTGTTCGGCGATCTCGCGTTGCATCCGCTGATACTCGGGAACGTCAGAGCGCGATTTGGGCGTGATCTGGATGTAGGTCACGCGATTGCGGAACTCCGGGTTGGACTTGATGAAGCACGAGAACGCTTCGATCCTTTGCTTGAGCCCCTTCGAGTAGTCGAGGCGGTCCACACCGATGATCAGATCCCGCTCGCCCAAGCTCGTCAGCGTCCGGCGCACAAGGGCGTTGCCTTCCGAGGTTGCCGCCATCCTGGCGAATGCGTCGGTGTCGATCCCGACAGGGAATGCCCCGATGCGGATCCTGTGGCCGTCAATCCGATGCTCACCCGGGCCGACCGGGGATCCGATGTCCTCGCGGACGAGGCAGCGCTGAAAATTCTCCGCGTCCTGCGGCGTGTGAAAGCCAACCAGATCGTAGGCTCCGAAGCCGTTCAGGAGACGCCCATAGGCCGGCAAGGCGCTGGCCACGTCCGGAGGCGGCCATGGAATATGCAGGAAGAAGCCGATCCGGTTATTGCAGCCCAGCTGTCGAAGTTCCGCCGCCAGGGGAATGAAATGGTAATCGTGAACCCAGATGACATCGTCGGGCCGCAGCAGCGGAGCCAGAGAAGCCGCGAAGGCATGGTTGACGCGGAAGTAGCCGTCCAGCTCATGCCGCTCGATCTGCACGAGATCGAGCCGGTAATGGCAGACTGGCCACAGGGCGCGGTTGGCGAAGCCGGCATAATATTCGTCATAGTCCTGCTTGGTGAGATCCAGGACCGCGAAGGTGATGTTTCCGGATTGTACGATCTTTGCCTCTCCGGACGGGTTCTCCACCGTCTCGCCGGACCATCCGAACCACAGGCCCCCGCTTTGCTTGAGGGCTCCTTCGAGAGCAACCGTCAACCCGCCCGCCTTGGTCGAACCATCCTTGGGCACGGGAACCCGGTTCGAGACCACGACCAACCGCTGTTGAGAGGCTGGCGATGCGTGCCTCCTCTCTCGGCTGCCCCGTGACGACTTCTTAGCCGTCGCTGCCGGAGGTAAATCTTGGGCGATCTCTGGGATATCGGCCATGGCTTGACCTTAAGGGATAGTGAAATTTCAACCATCCGGCCGCTTGGCAGTTCCCGCCCTCGAAAAATAAGCCTTGCGGCGCTTTCTGCCTTCCAGCCAACCTTGGCGTTGGAAGAAAGCGCCCGCGAAGTGCGGCCCGGCGTCACGCTACCCTGATGATTTGCGAACTATTGTTGAGTATCATTCTGAAGTTGCTATCGGTCCGGCACAAGGAAGTCGACAAATATAGGCAGGATTGTTTCTTGCCATTGTTTAAGTGACGATTAGGGGTTGCCTGTGGAGAGTTTAGACCAAAGCTTATTGCCATCGTCCGACCATGGTGACGAGGCGCAGCCGTTCTCGGCGGCAACCCCGACGACGCAGACGGCCGGCATCACCGAAGCGGATGCCTTTCAACGAGCCATCCTGGCAAAGCTGACCTACGATGTCGGCACCAACCCCGCTCATGCGACCGACCATGACTGGTTCGTCGCAACGGCCCTGGCCGTGCGGGACCGCGCCATAGACCGGTGGATGGTGTCCAAGGCACAGGACCAGGCAAGCCGCAAGCATGTCTGTTATCTCTCCCTCGAGTTTCTGATCGGGCGCCTCCTGTCCGATACCTTGAACAATCTTCGCCTGACCGACACCGCGCGGGACGCTCTCGCGGGGCTCGGCGTTGATCTGGATTGCCTGCGTACCATCGAGCCGGATGCAGCGCTGGGCAACGGCGGCCTCGGGCGCCTGGCGGCCTGCTTCATGGAAAGCATGGCCAGTCTCGAAGTCCCGGCCTACGGCTATGGGATCCGCTATGAGCACGGCCTGTTCCGCCAAGCCATCCGCGACGGGTGGCAGCATGAGCTTCCGGAGGACTGGCTCGCCCGCTCGAACCCATGGGAGTTCGAACGGTCGGACCTCGTCTATCAGGTGCCGTTCGGCGGCTTCGTGGAGGAGCTTTCGGTGGCGGACAAGCTGGCAGCCTTCGCTTGGCGACCTGCCGAAACAGTCCAGGCCGTGGCCTTCGACACCCCCGTGGTCGGTTGGCGCGGGCGCCACGTCAATACACTGAGGCTCTGGTCGGCGCGAGCCGTTGAACCGCTGCGGCTTGATGCCTTCAATTCCGGCGATCATGTTGGCGCCCTTGCTGAAAGGACCCGGGTCGAGGCGATCTCCCGAGTCCTGTATCCGGGCGACGAGACGGATGCCGGACGGGAATTGCGCCTGCGCCAGGAGTTTTTCTTCACCTCGGCCTCCCTGCAGGATCTGCTGGCTCGGCACACCCGGGTGCATGGCGACCTCCACGCCCTGCCAGATCATGCGGCGATCCAACTCAACGACACCCACCCGGCGCTTGCCGTGGCCGAGTTGATGCGCCTCCTGGTCGACGAGCACCACGTTGCATGGAGCGAGGCTTGGTCGATCACGACCCGGACGCTGAACTACACGAACCACACCCTCATGCCCGAGGCGCTGGAGCGCTGGCCGGTGGCACTGTTCGAGCGGCTTCTGCCGCGGCATCTCCAGATCATCTATCAGATCAACTGGCACCACCTCGAACCTCTGATCAGCGCGGGAGCGGATGCGGAGTTCATCAAGGCTGTTTCCGTGATCGACGAGAGTCAGGGCCGGTATGTACGCATGGGCCATTTGGCCTTCGTCGGAGCCCATCGGGTCAACGGGGTATCTGCGCTCCACACCGGTCTGATGCGCCAAACTGTGTTTCGGGATCTGAACAGCCTCTACCCCAACCGCATCGTCAACAAGACCAACGGCATCACCTTCCGGCGTTGGCTCCATCAGGCCAACCCGCAACTGACGCAACTCCTAACCCGGGAAATAGGCGAAGAGATCCTCGACGATGCGGGAGCGCTGATCAAGCTTGAGAGGCTTGCGGACGACGCACGCTTCCAGGAGCGCTTCCGGAGCCAGCGCGTCGCCGCTAAAGCCAGTCTGGCGAAGATCGTGGCGGAGCGGACGGGAGTGCAGATCGATCCTGGCGCCTTGTTCGACGTTCAGGTCAAGCGCATTCACGAATACAAGCGACAGCTTCTCAACATCCTTGAAGCGGTTGCGCTCTATGATGCCATCCGCTCCGAGCCCGAGCGCCACTGGGTGCCGCGGGTCAAGATCTTTGCGGGCAAAGCCGCAGCGAGCTACCATCGGGCGAAGCTGATCATCAAGCTCGCCAACGACGTGGCCCGGATGGTCAACGACGATCCTGTCGTCGCCGGCCGGCTGAAGGTTGTCTTCCTCCCGAACTACAATGTCAGCCTCGCTGAAGCGATCATCCCGGCGGCGGACCTGTCCGAGCAGATCTCGACGGCCGGCATGGAAGCCTCCGGCACCGGTAACATGAAGCTCGCCCTCAACGGCGCCCTGACGATCGGCACCCTCGACGGAGCCAATATCGAGATCCGGGAATGCGTCGGAGCCGACAACATCTTCATCTTCGGAATGACCGCCGACGGCGTCGAGGCTTATCACAGAGCTGGGATGCACCGGGACTTGGCCGGGTGGTCGCCCCGCTTCGAGAAGGTCATTAGCCTGATCGCGGCAGGAACCTTCTCACCGGAGGAGCCTCACCGCTTCGACCCGCTGGTTCATGCGCTATCGTCCGATGATGCATTCATGGTGGCAGGAGACTTCGATTCCTACTGGGCGGCCCAGCGCCAGATCGACGACGTGTGGCAGGACTCCTTCGCCTGGACCCGCGCCAGCATTCTGAACACGGCCAGAGTCGGCTGGTTCTCGTCGGACCGCACAATCCGCGAATATGCCAACGACGTCTGGAAGGTTCCGGTCTGATCGCATCCGGACGCTCAGTCGAGGGCGATCACACAGCCCTCGTCAGGCATCAGGGCAAGATCGCCATTCGTCGGCTCACCCGCACGGTCGAGGGCCGTCGAAACCAGCAGGCGCCCAGCGGGCAGGCCCGAGAGGAATTGGGCCTGCCCGCTCATATTGAGCGTCACAATGAGCCGCCTGCCCCCATGATGTCGTTCATAGGTCAGGACGGTCTCGTCCGCCCGTCCGGGCCGATAGTCCCCGACCGACAGGGCCGGCTCGGACCGCCGAAGCCGGGTGAGGGCTTGGTAGAGCGCCAGGGTAGAGGTGGAATCCGCCGCCTGAGCGGCCACGTTGACCGTGTCGGCGTCAGGAGCAGTCGGCAGCCAGGGCTCGGCGGCCGAAAAGCCTGCGTTGGCTCCAGCGTCCCATTGCATCGGCGTTCGTGCCGGGTCGCGCCCCAGCCCGAGGCCCGGCACATTCCTCTCCCAAGGATCCTGGACCCTTTCCGGCGGGATCGGCACATCCGTCATGCCGATCTCCTCGCCCTGATAGATGGTGGGCGTGCCCCGCAGGGTCAGAAGCAGCATGGCCGCAACCCTGGTCTGCCGGAGCCCGAGCCGGCTCGCCAGCCGTGAGCGGTCATGGTTGCCCAGCACCCAGTTGGGCCAGGCTCCCGGCGGCAGCGCCGCCTCATAGGCCTCGATCAAGGCGGCGACGGCTGTGGGCTGCCATGGGGTGGACAGCAGGTGGAAGTTGAAAGGCAGGTGGAAGCCGGTCAGGTCCACACCGTAATAGGCCATCAACCGGTCGATGGGGAGATACGCCTCCCCGATCATCACCCGATCCTCAAAAGTTTCGGCGACACACCGCATAGCTGCAATGGTCTCGTGCACCTCCGGCTGGTCTATCGTATGGGCGCGGATCAGCCGGCGTGACGGCGACATGCCCTCCAGCCAGTCCTTGTTAATGGGGTTGTCCCGAAGCTGCTCGTCCTCGAAGAGATGATGAATGGCATCGACCCGAAAACCATCCACTCCGCGCTCGAACCAGAACCGAAGGGCCTCGAGCATGGCTTGCTGCACATCGGGATTGCGCCAGTTCAGGTCAGGCTGCTCTTCAAGATAGGCGTGATAGTAGTACTGGCCCGTTGCCTCGTCCCATGTCCAGGCTGGCCCGCCAAATTCGCTCATCCAGTTCGTGGGCGGCGAACCGTCCGGCTTGGCATCGCGCCAGATGTACCAGTCGCGCTTCGGATTGGTGCGGGAGGAACGGCTTTCCAGGAACCAGGGATGTTGGTCGGAGCTGTGGTTCGGGACAAGTCGAGGATCAGCTTGAGTCTGCGATTATGCGCAGCGGCAACCAGCCGGTCGAGGTCTGTGAGAGATCCGAAGATCGGGTGAACGGAGCAGTAGTCCGATACGTCGTAGCCGAAATCCGCCATCGGCGATGGATAGATCGGTGATATCCAAAGGGCATCGACACCAAGGGACACGAGGTGGTCGAGGCGGGAGAGAAT
>JALYFY010000776.1 GCA_030777385.1 Pseudomonadota bacterium
GCCAGCGCCTCTGACGCCCTGTCCGGCTGTCGAGGAGGAGCGCCAGGCTTGTCAGCACAAAATTGGACATCGTGAAGGCGAAGGCGTTCTTGCTGCCGAAGATGCCCAGCCAAGCCCCCCCTTCCCCGAACGGGGACGGGCTGGCCAGACTGAACACTGCGGCGACCGCATGGACGCCGAACAGCGCCCACAGGAAATCGCGGGGGGACAGACGCGCCGCCATCGCCCCGGCGACAAGGCAGGTGAAGCTGAACTGGACACCGTAGCGGAGCGTGACGGACGGCTCCCGAGACCAGAACAGTGTAAGCAGGCACCATGTCGGCAATAGCAGGAACGGCCAGTAGCGACGCAGTTCGATCAGAGCCTGGGTCGGATTGCGCGCCCAGAGAGCAAAGCTCGACAGCAGAAACGTCAGCGCAGCAATCGAGCCGAACCAGGCCGTGAACAGCAGCGACAATAGGGCGACGAAGGTCAGGACTTTGTTGGGGCTGATCTGGATGACCGTGACCGGTTCGGCGACCATGAAGGCGGAGTATGGCTTCAAGGAGATGCCGCCTCCTGGCACGCGACGGACTCCTCGAACTGGCAGTCCGCCCCCAAGGGCGTGAACGCGACCCAGTCGATCTCCATCTCGACCGGCTGGCCGGGGTCGACGAACAGACCCATCCAGTCGGTCATGACTGTCGTGTTCCAGTGGCTGATGTAGAGTTTCTGAGGCTCCTGCGGGAGGTCCGGGCCCGTCGCTTCATGCAGCAGCACCCCATTGACGTACCAGCGGATGCGATCCTCCTCCCAGACGAAGGCATAGGTGTGGAAGCCCTCGTCGGCACGTCCTGCCTCGGGCAAGGGCACGATAGCGCCGTGCGCGGCCTCGCCGTCCAGGTAAGTGTTGAACTCGACCTGTTCGGGCTGGCGGCCGAGGACCTCGATGTCGATCTCGTTGTGCGTCACGCCATGGACCGGGCCGATATAGGTGAAGAAGGCGGCGTTGACGCCCATCGCCGCATCGGTCCTCGCCCGGATCTCGTAGGTCCCGTAATGGAGAACATCGTCGGTCTGGATCTCTCCACAGAGGTAGTCCTCGGATCCTTGACCCGCCGACGCGATCCCGATCGTCAGCATGCCGTCATCGACGGAAAGCATGTCGCTGGACCAGGTGCAGGCCTGCCAGTCGCCGTTGCTCCATCCGTCCGACACGTACCAGCGCTCGCGGTCGAAGGTGTCGAAATCGTCGCGGAACCCTTCGTCCTGCGCCAGGGCGACGACAGGCAATCCCAGGCACAAGGCAGAGATCCAGAGACGAGCGGCGAAGCGCATAGGGGCGCGAGTCGGATTCATGCAGGAACCTCCATTTCGATCAGGAGGATAGCCCATGACCGCCTAGTTTCGAGTGTGGCATTTCGCGACGAATCTGACCAGAATGATGCTTGCTGCGGAAACCGAGATTTCCAGATCGAGGCAGATGCCACATATCACGACGTCGTTGCTTTGTCCGATGGGCGAGCATCCTCTCGATCACGCGCAGGCAGCGTTAGAAAGCTGACATGAACAGTGCTGAAGACCTTGGAACCCGAAGCAGCCCCACCGTGTCCGTCATAATGGCGAACTGGCGCGGCGAGCGCCATTTGCGGGACGCGATCGCATCGGTGCTGGCCCAGACCATGCAGGATCTCGAACTGCTGGTCGCGGACGACGCCTCCGATGACGGGAGCCAAGCTATCGTGCTGCAGGCGGCGACACGGGACGCTAGGGTGCGCCTGTTACCCGCCACATCGAACTCCGGCCCCTCGAACGCGCGCAATAGGGCGATCGCGGAAGCCCGGGGCGAGTGGCTCGCCATCATGGACAGCGACGACCTGATTCATCCGCGACGTCTCGAACTCCTGCTGGAAGCCGCCCGCCGATCCAATGCCGACCTCGTCGCCGACGATCTGGCGTTCTTCGGCGACAGGCCCGACGCGGCGGGTCGCACGCTCCTGGGGCCTTTGGGGCTCAGGGATGTGATGCCGGTGGGTCCGACGTTTCTTGTGGAAAGCAACAATGACAGCGGACTCCCGAACCTTGGCTATCTCAAGCCGCTGATCCGGCGCAGTGCCCTGGGAGTGACGAAGTACGACCCTGAGATCCGGGTTGGCGAGGACTTTGACTTCTACCTTCGCCTCCTCCTGAAGGGGCTTCGGCTCGTTCTTGTGCCCC
>JALYFY010000777.1 GCA_030777385.1 Pseudomonadota bacterium
AGGGCGGCATCATTGCGCCGGGCCTGGTCGATCCGCACATCCACATCGAGAGCAGCATGATCACGGCCTGCGCCTATGCGGAGGCGGCGCTGCTCAACGGAACCACCACGATCTTCTGCGACAGCCACGAGATCGGCAACGTGATGGATGCAGCCGGCATCGAAATGATGCTGGAGGATGCGCGCCATGCGCCGCTCTCCATCTTCCTCACCGTGCCGAGCACAGTGCCGGCCACATCGCCAGAGCTGGAGACGGCCGGCGGCGACCTGACCCCTGAAAAGATCGCAGCCCTCTTCGACCGCTGGCCTGAAGCGGCGGCGCTTGGCGAGAAGATGGATTTCGTGCCTGTCACCATGGGTGACGAGCGCAGCCATGCGATCCTGGCCGCGGCCCTGGAGCGCGGCAAGCCCGTTTCCGGCCACATCTACGGCCGCGAGTTCGTGGCGGCCTATGCGGCAAGCGGCGTGACCGACACCCACGAGGCCATCGACCGCGACATCGCCGACGATCTGCTCGACGCCGGTGTCTGGATCTTCCTGCGCGGCGGCCCGCCCACGACCCCGTGGCATTCGCTGCCCGAGGCCATCAAGACGATCACGGAGCTGGGCTCGTCCCACAAGCGAATCTGCGTCTGCACCGACGACCGGGATGCGGACGACCTGATGATGTTCGGCATGGACTGGGTGACCCGCGAGGCGCGGCGCGCCGGCATGAGCCGCGAGCAGGCCTGGAGCATGGGCTCGCTGCACCCGGCCACCCGCTTTGCCATGGAAGGCGAGATTGGCGGCCTCGGCGGAGGACGCCGCGCCGACGTGGTGCTGCTCAACGACGATCTGGAGGTGCAGAACACCTGGTACGGCGGCGAGCTGGTGGTGGAGAATAAGAGGATCACGCCCGTTCTCGACGGGGCGCTCTCCAACCGCTATCGCTACCCGGAAGAGGCCTACCGCACTGTTCATATCCCCAACATGCCGAAGCTGATTCCGGAGCTGCCGACGGAGGCGTGCACCGCCAACGTGATCCGCGTCGCGCTGCCGGGGATCGTGCTCTTCCACGACAAGGTTCAACTCCAGAAGGAGGAGGGCTGGGAGGCTTTGCTCTCGAAGAACGATCTCACCTTCGTCACCGTCATCGAGCGTCACGGCCGTACCGGGGGCGTGGCGCATGGCCTGCTCAAGGATTTCGGGCTCAAAAGCGGCGCGGTCGCCAGCAGCGTTGGGCATGACTCACACAATCTGATCGTCGCCGGCACGAACGAGGCCGATATGCGCGTTGCCCTCGATACGCTCATTGAGGCGCAAGGCGGTGTCTGCGTCGTGGATGGGGGCAAGGTCGTCGCCATGGTGCCTCTGCCCATCGCAGGGCTCCTGTCCGACAAGCGCGTGACGGAGGTGGCGGCGGAGACGCAAAGCCTGAAGGCAGCCTGGGACAAGGCCGGCTGCAAAATCCCCTATATGGGCTTCAACCTCATTCCCCTCTCGGTGATCCCGGAGATCCGCATCACCGACAAGGGACTTGTTCTGGTGCCTGAAATGGAGCTCGTACCGCTCTACGAGGGGTGACCGCAGCTTGCCATCGAAGCAGTCGTCCTCACGGGAGCTTCTGCGGCGCGGCTGCGTCAAACAGCGCCAGCGCTTCACGCATCGCTGCCGTGAAGGCGGGATGATTGTACAGATCGTTGTGACCCGCATCCGCAATCGTTCGGTCCAGAACGAGGTTCGGGATCGCGCCCCGCAGCGGCTCGGTGCGCCGGGCCGGCACGATGGTGTCACGGCCTGCTGCGATCAGGGCAGCGGGTGTCGACTGACCCTTCACGAGGTCTATGGTCGGCATGTGATGGCGCAGGAGCAGTCCCGCCGGGGCCCATGGGAAGTGCTCTCCCGCCAAAGCCTTTAGGGTATCGAATGGTGTGACCAGGACAAGACCGGCGACAGGGCGATGATGCGCCAAATGGGCAGCAACCCCGCTGCCGATGCTGAATCCGACAGCGACAACCTTGCGGGCACGCTCCCGCTGCAGGTGGTCGAAGATCGCCAGCGAGTCGTCGAATAGGGCCTTCGCGCTCGGCTCGCCGCTGCTCGGCGGATAGCCTCGGTAATGAAACGCGATCACCTCGTGATCCGGAAAGAGGCCGTGGAGATAAAGCGCCATGGCCTCCGCATTCCACGCATTGCCGCCGAAGCCGAGCAGAACCGGCTTCAGCTCCGACGGGCTGCCGAGCCGCACTCCGAGGAGGCGTTCACCATCGGATGTCGTCAGCTCCAGCCGTTCCGCCGAGGACGGCAGCGTGGGCCGGTTGGCTGCCGCCATTTGTGCTGGAAACAGCATCCGTGTTTGCGACAAGGCCGCGACCGAGACCAACGCGGTGTAGAGAAGGGCGATGCCGAGAACGAGATAAACAAGCCACATGCGTGCCAGCCTGGAATTGCGTGATGCCGGCAAGGTCAACGCTCCGCAGCCTCAGGAGTGCTCCGCAGCGCCAGTTCCTCGGTGCGGGCCAGCAGATCGCCAAGATCTTTCCTGAACTGCTCGAAGGCAAAGCCCAGGGCGAAAACCTGCCCGAAGGTTTCGCCGGGCAGCTTCTGCACCAGCGCGTCGGACCTCAAGCCCTCCGTGTCGCTGATGAAGGCCTGAAGAGCAGCCTGGAAAGCACCGGGATCGGGAGGGGACTGGCGATGCAGCAGCGCCTGGGCCAAGCCCAAGAGGAGCTCCCGCGTTCTCCCATGCAAGTTCTTCAGGGAAGGAGAGACCCTCTTCAAGATGGACGCAGGCAGCGGGCTGGATGCTGCACGGCCGATCATCACGAGATCATGGCGCACCCGGTGCAATGTGCGGATGAGAGGCTCGGGATCGGCTGCTTCGGTCAGGTGGCTCCTGCGCTCCCGCGCTGCTTCCTCGGCGGCGGCTTCCGCCTTCTTCAAGGCCGCACGGATTTGGGGATGAAGCTTCTGCAGCGCCGCACGCCCCTTCGGGCCTTCCGTGAGCTCTTCGACGAAGACGGAAATCAGCTCCGCATTGAGGGACACGACCTTTGCGGCGGCCTCCGTCATGAGGGTGTGGGCACGGGCAGGGAGCACGAACAGGGACACGGCGATGCCGACGATGTTGCCCAGCGTGATCTCCAGCACCCGGTCGAACGCCGAGGCGAGTGGGCCGATGGCCTGACCGGTCGGCGGCAGAAGCATGATGAGCGACGTGATGGGCGCAACCCGGAACGCCGGCCTGATCGCCGCCAGAACCGCAAGCGGAAACAGGGCGATGACGATTGCAAGCCCCAGGCTTACGGGAGAGTCGTGCGGGACAAACGCTGCAACGGCTCCGCCATAGACGGCGCCCGCAAGGGTTCCGCTGAAGCGCTCGATAGCTGCCTTGAGGGAACCTCCGACACTCGCCTGGGTCACGACGACGGCCGTAATCACGGCCCAGTAGCCCTGAGGCAGGTCGAAGGCTTTGGTCACCGCAAACGCAAGGGCTCCGGCGATGGTGACCCGCAACGCCAGCTTCATGTCCGCGGAGCGGGTTCCGATCCACCCAAAGAATGCCATGCGATTCTCCAAACGCAGAGCATAAGGGGCGGTTCGCAGCCTGCGCCAGGCGGTTAAGCCTATGCGTGGGAATCCTGTGAAGCCGGCAGCACTCTCAGGCTGGATCCGCAATCGTCGCAGATGCCGAGGCTCGGCGATGCGATCATATGGGCCGTGCCGCATTCCGGGCAGCCCTTCATGGCCATCCGAAGCGATCCCTGCATCTGGCCTGCACTTTGACGGAACGCCTCACTGACCTCGACGACTTCATCGAACATGGCCGCCTCCCTGGAGGAGCCACGATGCTGCGCCTCCAGGGATGGGTCGTCAATCAAGCATTCGGGGGTAGTCAGGCGGGTTCGCGGCGGCCGGTGGACAGCCCGGGTTCCATGCGGGTCAGGAGACTCGCCGCAACGGAGAATAGGCCGAAGAGAAGATGCGGGAGATACACCTGATCCGCAAAGCCGAACAGGAACGGTGAGGCAGCCAGAACCACGCCTCCGAGCCCGTCGAGGATCAGGTGCAGCGGCATCGGCAGGATGCGCAGCACCCCAAGCTCATAGGCCGTGAGAGCGGCGTACAGGATCGCACCTATGCCGAACACGACCGCAACCCACTTGGCCGCCGGCACATCCGCGAAGCCCAGCAGCCAGGGGGCTGACAGCAGGGCAATGCCCCAGAGATAGTCGATCACGCCGTGAACGCCGGTTGGAATGAAGCGCATCTGAAAAGCTCTACGATCGCGCGGCGCCCTGAGCGCCAGTGAGGTTCTGCTGAAGCCACTGCACGATATCGCCGCTTTCCAGCATCGGCTTCCCGTCGATCACCAGGCACGGCACCTGCGACTTTCCCGTCAGCTGGGAGAGCTTGTCCTTTGCGCCCTCAACCTCGTTGATCTCGGTGTAATCGATCTGATCCTTCAGCCCCTGCTCGTCGATGAAATCCCGCACGCGGGCGGAGTAGGGGCACTGCCACTTGTGAATGAGCTCGAGCTTCAAGACACTGTCCTTTCAGATTGGGTCACTTGAGGGAGCGCCGGCGGCGGCGCAGCAGGATGGCGATCACGAGGATCAGGGCCGAGAGGCCGATGATCGTGCCGATCGTCGTCAGCCAGATCGCGCCGCCTTCCATGGCCTGTCTCCCTTTCGGTCGCTTCGGCAACGTGGTTCCTTGGTGCCCTGTTCCTCCGCTCAAGCCTGCATCGGCTTGTGAAGACGATTGACCGCTCTAAATCGCATGGCGATCCGAATGATTGCAGAGCAGGGAATGAGCAGGATTCAGTGGCAGCAGGACCATGTGGCCGGCGTGCCGCTCAACCGCCATGTGGGCTTTGTCGGCTCCGTCGAGGTGGGCAACGTGGCCTATGACGGCAGCAACAAGTTCTGGATTTGGTCAACGCCCCTTCAGGAGGATGCCTGGGGCTATGGACCGACGGAGCAGGCGGCCAGGGCGGCCCTGGAGTTCTGGCTCATATCCTGGCTCGAAAACTTTCGGCCCTTCTTCCAGGCTGGCAGCGAGCCGCCAGCCTGATCAAGGTCTGTGTCGCGTGCGATCAGACCCGTGTGCTGCGACCGCGGCCGAGGAAGTAGTAGAGAAGCGCGGCGACCACGGCAACGGCGACGAGGATCCAGATCCAATCCATACCATCGCCAGCGGCAGCCGCATCGCCTGGGGCCGCTCCGGTCGTAGTGCCTGAAGGGGAGCCTGCTCCACCTCCGGGCGTTCCCGGAGATGTCTGGGCGAGGACAATGGTGCTCCAGACCGTCAGCATCATGGTCAGTATGGACGCCTTGAGTGTTTCCAGCATCTGATCTCTCCTCCGCCCTTTTTGGGCATTTAGTCAACGTCGCCCGCGAAGGGCCGTTCCGCAGGACGAGAGAAGGTTACATCTGGAACAAGGACGGTTTCCGCCAAGTTGTCGCTGCACGCGTTTCAGCCTCTCGAAAAAGGGATAATGTCGGTGCCCTCATCGCAGCAACAGCCACCGGTGATCCTGCTGTTGGAGGAGGAGCCGAGCATCAGGGAAGCCCTCGTCCGGCATCTGCAGGACGCCGGCTTCGAGGTGTTGGTGGCGACGGATTCGGATGCCGCGCTCGCTCATCT
>JALYFY010000778.1 GCA_030777385.1 Pseudomonadota bacterium
GTGTTGGCCTGTCGCGTAGAACTCAGCCGGAACACTGTCACCTGCCGTGTTGGCGATGCGGCTCCCATGGTCGCCGATGAGCCCGCAAGGCGAGGGCTCCGGGCTCGTCTATCATGGGCAAAGGTACCCCTGCGCGCCGTCGGACGTGCATCTGGTGCCGTTCGGCAGCGTCACGCCGCCCGTCGCGTCGGGAGCGACGTAGGCCCCGTTTGGCAGCCGGAAGCCACCCGATCCGTCTTCCGCCACCGTCGTGCCATCGGGCAGGACGTATCCGCCGGCCCCGTTGTAGGCGATACGCTTCGCATTGGAAGGCGCAGGGGCGATTGGCGGGGTCGGCGCGGCAGCCATGGCTCGGGCATCGCCCACGTTCGCGGGTGGGATGGGCTGGGTCTGCTGCTGTCCTGCGGGCGAGACGCACGCGGAGAGAGCTAAGGACACCAACAGCATGGGCAACAGGCGCATCGGGTTCTTCCAAGCGAGAAACGGTGATATTGGCCGATTACAGGCAGTGCGGAGCCACCGCCATTGCTATCATGAGTTAAGCCGATTAGGGCCGGGCGAGCGACGGGCCACAGTTCTGAACCGTGGCTGTCCGCAAGTTCCTGGTCTGACGAGGATTCCGGGTGTTTCGCCAGCAGGCCATGATGCGCCGATTTCGTCGAATTTCCATTTTTCGCAGGTATACGTAAGATAGACGTCCAGAGAATGGGAGGAAACAATGAAGACGAAATACGTTCTCAGCGCCTTGATCGCCGTCACCATGACAGGCGCCGCACAGGCGCAGACATCCGTCAAGCTTGGGGTGTTGAATGATCGATCGGGTGTCTATTCGGATCTGACCGGCGAAGGTTCGGTCGTTGCGGCCCGCTTGGCCGTCGAAGACTTCAAGGCCACCGAGAAGGGCATCAAGGTCGATATCGTTGCGGCGGATCACCAGAACAAGCCTGACATCGGCGCCAGCATCGCCCGGCAGTGGTACGATCAGGAGGGGGTCGACGTCATTCTCGATGTTCCAACCTCGTCAGTGGCGCTCGCGATAAACGGACTTGCCCGGGAGAAAAACAAAATCTTGATCAACTCAGGCGGCGGCACCTCGGATCTGACCGGATCGCAGTGCTCGCCCAATACTGTCCACTGGACCTACGACACCTGGGCGCTCGCGAACGGGACTGGCAGCGCCATGGTCAAGCGCGGAGGGAACACGTGGTTCTTCGTTACGGCGGATTATGCGTTCGGGCATGCTCTCGAGCGCGATACCTCTGCTCTGGTGACAAAGGCCGGCGGCAAGATTATCGGAACGGTGCGCCATCCCTTCCCGGGCCAGGACTTCGCATCCTTCCTCCTGCAGGCGCAATCGTCGGGAGCCAAGGTGATCGGGCTTGCCAATGCAGGCGGGGATTTCACCAATACGATGAAGCAGGCGGCGGAGTTCGGGATTGTCCAAGGCGGCCAGAGCCTTGCGGGGCTTCTCGTCTTCATCACCGATGTTCATGCCCTCGGCCTTCAGGTGTCCCAAGGCCTGGTGATGACCGAGGCGTTCTACTGGGACCAGAATGATCAGACACGAGCCTGGTCGAAGCGCTTCGCCGAGAGGCATGGGGGCAAGATGCCGACCATGGTTCATGCCGGCGTGTACGCTGGTGCGCTTCACTACCTCAAGGCCGTCGAAGCCTTGAAGGACAAGGATACGGCAAAGGTCATGGCCAAGATGAAGGAGATGCCAACCGAAGATCCGCTGTTCGGGAAGGGCGTGATCCGCCCCGACGGCCGCAAGATCCATGACATGTACCTGTTCGAGGTGAAGAAGCCGAGCGAATCGAAGGCTCCCTGGGACCTCTACAAGCAGCTCGCCACGATTCCGGCTGATCAGGCCTTCCGGCCGTTGAACGAAGGCGGCTGCTCCCTCGTGAAAGGCTGACCGCGGCAGATGCGGACGGGGTCGGATCAGCCCGGCCCCGTCTGTTGGCAAACGGGATCTACGAATGGTTCGTCAGCACCGCGTGAGCTGCTCAGATGAGCAGACCTTTGCAGAGCAACCTTAAACATCGCCTTTGGCTTCACAGGCTTGTTGGGCACACGATCCCCGGCTCACACCTGGGATCTTCGACCGATAGGACCTGATCCGGAATGCGGTAGTCTCTGGCTCCCGACTGAGCGGCGGCGCCGAACTGCCGTCCAGGCGTAGCGCGGGTCGCCCTCCAACAGGTGAAGGTGATCGACGAGTCGGTTGCGCTCGAGCCACGCCAGAGCTGCCTCGAGCTCCGGCAGGGTCATCTGGGCCCGCCCCTTGCTGCCGAACACCCGCTTCAGCACCGCATTGTAGCGATGATACAGCCCCTCTCCGGTGTGCGGCACCTGCAATCCCGCCTCGTCCTCTATAGCCTGAGCGGCCACCGCCTCGCCAATGCGAGACCGCAGGCGCCGCTCCGTCGCGGACGGCGGCTCAATGGGGCGAGCTGGATCTGCCTTTCGCCCCTGGCGGGCTTCAACAAAGACTGGACCTGGTTTCAGTGTCGCAAAGCGCAGACCCAAGGCATTGCTCTCCAGAGGCGTGATGCCGCGTCCTTCGCCCTCATCCCGGTGCGCCGCAAGATGCTCGGCAAGCCAGGATGGCGTTTCTGCCTCGGCGCGCCGCAGGCGCTCACGGGTCAGCGTCC
>JALYFY010000779.1 GCA_030777385.1 Pseudomonadota bacterium
TCCTTGCTCGGTCGAACGGAGGCTTGATTTCTACTCACTTTATAATGTCGTACAGCTGTTCGATATAATCGAACATGGTGGGCAGCCCGTTCATGAGGCGGGCAACCTCTTTTCGCGCTACCGCAGAAGTATTGCGTGAGACTCTCATGGGTCATTCCCAATAGGCGGTGACGGGCGGAAGAGGGCTGCTTGATAGAGGATCAAGGGCAACGATATATTTTCGCATAACATATCTTATGGAACCTAAGGTTGTGTTTTGCCCGCGATTTCAACCATTCGGGAAGCACCTGGCCCATCCTAAACCTCGATCTGCTTGAGCGCGGCGCTGGACATCATCTGGTACATCGACTTGAGCCCTGCGTCGGACTCGACGCGCCAGCGATCAATGGGAATCCGGCACAAGATCCATCCTGCGTTCTTAAGCCGGGCGATGTCGGGAGCTTCCTGCAGCGGCGGGTAAAGGCTGGTGAAGTAAAGACAGATGATGTAGCGGTGTGGCTTGGATCGCTCGTAACCGGCAATGAAACGCGCGAACCGGTGCACGTTGAAGCGTTCTCCCTTGAGCCGCTCCTGCATCAGACCGAGAGCGGTATCCAGATCGTCTGGGTCCGGGTTCAAGCCAGGCGTTACGACTGGTTCAATGCTGGGATTGCCTGCTGTATCGATCCAGAATTTCTTAAAACTGAGGGCGCCTGCACTCTGACTGCCTTCCAGAGCCCCAACATCGAACGAATGGTAGACAATAGTCTTCCATTTCGAGCGGGTTGCGAGGACATTGACTCGTTTCGATGCTCCGGCTTGGGACAAAACGCTCAGGTTCGCGAGAAACCGTCCCTTGCGGTCAGGGCCATAGGTCATCGAGACGAGGATGATATCGCGCTCGTCGCCCTGCACGTTCTCCAAGGACTTTATGAAGAGCCTTTCAAGGCCGTTTTTGCCAGCAAGGTCGACCTCGGATAGGCCTTCTGCCGCGAGAGCATCAGGCAGAAGGGTCAATATCAGATCGCGTTGACCTTCGTTCAGGGTAATGATGCCGACCGATCGGGGAGATCGAGCAAGCGGATTGTGGCGCCGCATGTGGTTCTCTCGTGCAAAGCCGAGCGCATCGGCAATGAGGGCCTTGGCCTCAACCGCGTTGTCACCGCTCATGCCACGGTCATAGATCGCATCCGGGACGAACAGGAAGCCTGTTCCGAGCGAGCCATCCCGTAGCGGGGATGGGACGATATCGAGTTGCCCCCGTAGTAGCGCTCGTTGGAAAACAGAATGAGGCTCTCGTGCTTGGAGCGGTAATGCTGCTTGAGCATTCTGGACGGGAGCCCTGACGCGACAGCATAATCCAGCAAGCTCACGAGCATCGCTGTCGATGTCTGGGACTGGTTTACCCGGGCGAACGCATTGTTCGGGGCCATCTGCTGGGAGTCGCCAATCACGATGATCTGGGAACCAAGGGCCGCAACAACAGCCGCATGGGAGAGCCTGATCTGAGAAGCCTCATCGACGATGACCACGTCAAAGGCGATCCGGGGCGGAATCTTGAGGGCGGCGATCGCTGGCGCTGTAACAGCAAACTGGGCCTCCGGCGCCAAGGCGGTCCCAGTTTCAGTGAGCAAGACAGGCTCGGGCAGGACCTGATGCTCTTTTGGCCAACGGTCAATGATGATGTCCAAAGCGGCCATCTTGTCAGTCGACACAAGCACCCGCTTTCCATCGTTGAGCAGGTTGGCGACGATGTTGATGATCATCTGCGATTTGCCCGTTCCCGGCGGTCCCTGCAGGATAAACGACTCCCCTGCCCTTGCGGCCGTGATCGCCTCATCCTGGCTGAGGTCGGCATACACGACGTGCAGATTTGGGGTTTCCGGGCAGATCGTGGGCTGAGTGGATGGAACACCCGCCAGGATCGCGAGAGCAGCAGCCTGCGTGAGATGGGGCCGAGCCGACAGATCGAGAGCGCGGTGCATGGCCGCGCTCTTGCCGGCGTAGAGATTGAGGTTGACCCGCGGAGTGTATCCGAGGATGGCGATGCCACCCGCTTTGACGGGCTCGGCCGCATGGGCGCTGACCGAGAGAGCCCTGGACGGCAGCTTGGAGGGATCGATCCCGACTTTGATGCCGAAGGACGCAGCAAAGACCGGGAACGTCTCATTAGGCTCCAACGGGCCTGCCGGCGCAATCATCAGATCTCTCGAGACCGTGACCGGCATGGTAAACAGGGGCGCAGTGCGGATTGTGTTGTCGGCATCCTTCCATTCGATCGCACCGATGGCGAGGCGACGCGTCTCGATGCCCTGCTCACTGGCAATGGTTTCAGCATCGGCGATCAGGGTGATGATCGAACGGCGCAGGTCAGCCGGGCTTCGCTGGGACCCTGCGGCGAGCGGAAAGGGGTCTTCCCCGACCCGAAAGGCAGCATCGGGCTGGGAGAACAGATCGACCAGGAGGTCAGGATCGGTTGCGAAGTCGACGGAGCGTCCCTTTTTCGCCGGCAGCGGCAGCGAGATCAACTTGTTGCGCAAGCCGAGATCGGTCAGGGCCTGATAGGCATCGCTCACGAACGCGGCGACGGGATCTTGGATCTCGATGGCTTCGGCGTGTTGCATCGGCGGGAGGTGTCCACGTGTGTTGTTTCGGAAGTCAGAAATGATTTGCAAATCTTACCCCTTTTATATCAGACAAAGTAAGCTTTGCCACTGCTGCTGTTGGGGGGCTGGCGGCCTTGGTTACCCAATTGATGTTGGGTTAACAGGGAGCGACGATCACGGTTTGTTCCCGCTATCCACAGGGCCGCTGGGGATACTTTAGGGATCTCTTCCCCATCCCATGACGTTCGCCTTATGTTCCGCCGCGTCGAAGCGGGCTGGCGATGGCCGCCGGTCCGTTCTTCAGGGCGGTTGGCTTGAAGGCGAGCGCAGGGGCTTGGAATGAGGAGGATGGTCTCGGTGTATCTTCCGACCTGGCCAACGGACAGGATCAGGCGCCAGCATGGCGGCCCTCCCCTGGAAGAGCCCGTTGTGACGGCCTTGTCGGTCGGATCAGCCCGCCGGATCGGAGGAGCCTGTGCCGCAGCGCAGGCATTGGGCCTTTCTCCCGGGCTTCCTATCGCCCAGGCCCAAGCTCGGATTCCAAAACTGCACGTCTTCGAGGCGGCACCGGAGGAGGATGAGGCGGCACTTGAGCGGCTTGCTCAATGGGCCATCGCCTATTCCCCTGTCGTGGCTGTCGATCCGCCGGATGGCATCTGGATCGACATCGCGGGTGTGGCTCATCTCTTCGGCAGCGAGGAGAAGCTGCTCGATCACCTGCTTACCCGCCTTACCCGTCAGGGCATCAACGCCAAGTTGGCGATAGCCGACGCGGCGGGGGCTGCTTGGGCGGTGGCTCGCTTCCGCGGCGGCGGGATCATTCCGGTTGGCCGCTCCGTCGAGGCTGTTGCGACCTTGCCAGTTGCCTCGCTGCGGATACCGCCCCGGACCGTTGCGACGATGCACAAGCTCGGTGTCGAGCGGGTCGGGCAGCTGGCGGCCATGCCGCGGGCCCCGATGGTCCGCCGCTTCGGCAAGGACGTGGCGCTCAGGCTGGACCAGGCGATGGGCCATGCCTTTGAGCCAATCAATCCCCTGATCCCGGAGGAGACGGCGCTTGCCAGCCGCGCATTCGCGGAGCCGATCAGCCGCCTGGAGCACCTGCAGAAGGTTGTGCGGGATCTTGCCGAGGATCTGTGCCGGCAGCTGGTCAAGCGCGGCCAGGGTGTCCGCCGCCTGGACCTGATCCTGCGGCGCGTGGACGAGAAAGGGGCATCCCTCCGGGTTGGCACCGCCAAAGCCAGCCGGGAGTACGCGCACCTTGCAAAGCTCTTCGACGAGCGCCTGCAGACCGTCGATCCGGGCTTCGGGATCGAGGAAATGGTTCTCGTCGCCAGCAAGGTTGAGCCGTTTGTGGAGACCCAGACTGAGGCACGCGGGATCGAGAGTGGGACGGAGGCGGATGTCGATTTGAGCCGCCTGGTGGATCGGCTCAGCGCAAAGGTGGGCAGCGCCCGCGTCTATCGCCTCGCGCCGGTGCAGACTCTGATTCCGGAGCGCATGGCAAAGCAGATTCCCGCGCTCGCCTCTCCAACCAAGGTCACCTGGCCGGAGACCCTGCCCCGGCCGACACGCCTGCTGGATCCGCCGGAGCCTGTGGTCTCGACGGCATTGCTGCCGGACCATCCACCGGTCCAGATTGTGTGGCGCAGGGTTCGCCATAAGGTCGTTAGAGCTGACGGGCCGGAGCGGATCGCACCGGAATGGTGGGCCGGTGACCCTGATGGTCCGTCTCGGGACTACTACCGGATCGAAACCGACCAGGGTGGCCGCTTCTGGGTCTTCCGCGATGCTCCGACCGCCGAGGGCGGCCGCTGGTGGATACACGGATTCTTCGGGTGATCAGCGCCGAATCTCGGTCCATTCCCGTCCCTCGTTTTTGCGAGAGACTTGGAGCTTCGCGGACCCTGCAGCGGCTTCGGCTACGACCAACGTGCAGTCCTCCCGGTCAATATTAGGCACCCCTCCCCACTATCCACAGGGTCGCCTGAGAAACCCTCATTGACCAAACCGCGTTGCTTGTGTTCCCGTTTTGTTCCGTTGAGCGACTAAAACCCAATGCCGCGTCATCTGCTCCACCCCGCTTTCTCTTCGACCGTCGCTCCCACGGCCCTGGCGGAGCTGCGTCAGCAGATCGAGCGTCTTGAGGGTGGCTCACGCACCCGGAAAACATTGCCTTTCGGCATAGCCGCTGTCGATGACCACCTGCCTGGCGGTGGGCTGATGCGCGGCGCTGTGCATGAGGTGGTCGAGGCAGGGCCTGTCGCTGAGTTTGCTGGCTCGG
Source organism: Pseudomonadota bacterium (assembly GCA_030777385.1). Taxonomy (GTDB): domain Bacteria; phylum Pseudomonadota; class Alphaproteobacteria; order Rhizobiales; family Beijerinckiaceae; genus Microvirga. The sequence goes on from JALYFY010000779.1 coordinate 4,870, forward strand.
CTACCCTCTTCACTGCTGGGATCGCCGCTCGGCTTAATGGCCCCGTTCTCTGGTGCCTGACCCGACGCGATCTGTTCGCGCCGGGACTTGCCAACGCTGGCCTTCCCCCGAGCCGCGTCATCTACGCGGAGGCGGGGCGGGATCGGGACGTGCTTCCACTGGTCGAGGAAGGCCTGCGTGAGCATGGCTTAGCCGCCGTTATCGGCGAGGTGACCCGCCTGTCTCTGACGGCCTCGCGCCGTCTGCAGTTGGCGGCAGAAGGATCCGGTGTCACCGCACTCATCTTGCGGCGCTGGTGGACCGTTGCGGAGAAGGATCTCTCTGCCCTGCCCTCGGCCGCCATAACACGATGGCGCATCGCGCCAACCCTATCCGAGCCCGTCCCTGCCCCGGGCCTCGGCCGTGCCCAGTGGCAGGTGGATCTTATGCGCTGCCGCAGCGGCGTCCCTCGTTCCTGGATTCTGGAGGCCTGCGATGCGAGCGGCCATCTGGCTTTGGCTTCTGCACGAACCGAGAGACCGAGTCCGGCGGGATATCCCGCCGCTGGGTTTGCATGACAGGAGGATTGGTTCAGGCGATGTACGCCGAGCTCCAGGTCACCACCCACTTCTCCTTCCTGCGGGGAGCATCGAGCCCGGCCGAATTGTTCGAACAGGCGAAGCTCCTTGGCATCACCGCACTGGGCATCGTCGACCGTAACTCGCTCGCCGGGATCGTCCGGGCCTATGAGGCGTCGAGGGAGACTGGCGTGCGCCTCATCGTCGGCTGCCGTCTCGATCTGACCGACGGCACGTCGCTGCTTGTCTACCCGACGGACCGGGCAGCCTATTCGCGTTTGTGCCGACTGCTCAGCGTGGGGAAGACCCGTGGCGGCAAGGGCAAGTGCCTCCTGACCTGGGACGATGTGGTCGCTTGGAACGAAGGCCTGCTGGCCATCCTGCTGGGTGACGAGGCGGACGAGGAGCTTCAATCGAACCTGGCACGCTTGAAGGCGACCTTTGGGGACCGCGCTTACATTGCCCTGATCCGGCGGTTTGCGCCAAACGAACACCTCCGGCTTCACTACGTGGAAGAGGCGGCCCAGGCCGCGAAGGTACCGACGATCGCCATGGGCGACGTCCTCTACCACCACCCGTCCCGCCGGCGCCTGCAGGATGTGGTCTCGTGCATCCGTCAGCGCTGCACCATCGACGAGGCGGGCTTCCGGCTCGACCGGCATGCCGACCGGTTTCTGAAGGACCCGGCGGAGATGCAACGCCTGTTCGAGCGTCACCCGGGAGCGTTCCAGAGGATCGGAGAGATCCTGGACCGCTGCACCTTCTCCCTCGACGAGCTGCGCTACCAGTACCCGTCAGAGACCGATCCGGGAGAGACAGCGCAGGAGAAACTGGAGCGGCTGACCTGGGAGGGCGCAGCCAAGCGCTATCCGGACGGCGTGCCCGATGTGGTTGCGGCAACCTGCAGGCACGAGCTCCACCTGATCGAGGAACTGGGCTATGCCCCCTACTTCCTAACCGTGCATGCCATCGTGAACTTCGCGAAGTCCCGAGGCATCTTGTGCCAGGGGCGCGGCTCGGCCGCGAACTCCGCTGTCTGCTACGTGCTCGGCATCACCTCGATCAATCCGACTGAGCACGATCTGCTCTTCGAGCGCTTCGTCAGCCAGGAGCGCCGGGAGCCACCGGACATCGATGTGGACTTCGAGCATGAGCGGCGTGAGGAAGTGATCCAGTGGATCTATGACACCTACGGCCGGCATCGCGCGGCCCTGACGGCGGTCGTGACCTGCTACCGCGCCCGGGGCGCCGTGCGCGAGGTCGGCAAGGTTCTCGGCGTGCCGGAGGACGTGACGGCAGGCCTGTCGGGTCTCGTGTGGGGCTGGGGCAACGATGGCGTGACCGACAAAGAGGCGAAGGAGCTCAACCTCAATCTCAACGATCCTCGCCTGCGGATGACCCTGGAACTGGCATCCGAGCTGATCGGAGCGCCCCGTCACCTCTCCCAGCACCCGGGTGGATTCGTGCTCACCCAGGACCGCCTCGACGATCTGGTGCCAATCGAGCCGGCGGCCATGGAGAACCGCCAGGTGATCGAGTGGGACAAGAACGACATCGACACCCTCAAGTTCATGAAAGTCGACGTTCTGGGCCTTGGAATGCTGGGGTGCATGCGCCGCGTCTTCGATCTCCTGCGCGAGCACAAGGGATTGGAGCACAATCTGGCGTCGATCCCGATCGATGACGCCAAAACCTACGAAATGATTCAGAAGGCGGACACGGTCGGCGTGTTCCAGATTGAAAGCCGCGCCCAGATGGCGATGCTGCCCCGGATCAAACCGGCGAACTTCTATGACATCGTCATCCAGGTGGCGATCGTCCGCCCCGGTCCGATCCAGGGTGACATGGTGCATCCCTACCTGCGCCGGCGGGAGGGGCACGAAAAGCCGGAATATCCCCGGCCGGAGCTTCAACGGGTGCTGGAGAAAACGCTGGGCGTGCCGCTCTTCCAGGAACAGGCGATGCGCGTCGCCATCGAGTGCGCTGGCTTTACCCCATCCGAGGCCGATCAACTCCGCCGGGCCATGGCGACCTTCAAGCTGACGGCCGGCGTGACCAAATTCCGGGACAAGCTGGTGCAGGGGATGACGGCGCGCGGCTACGACGCGGAGTTTGCGGAACGCACCTTCAAGCAGCTCGAGGGCTTCGGCTCCTACGGATTCCCGGAGAGCCACGCGGCGTCGTTCGCGAAGATTGCCTATGCCTCGTCCTGGATGAAGCGACACCATCCGGACGTGTTCTGCTGTGCGATCCTGAACGCCCAGCCGATGGGATTCTACGCCCCGGCCCAACTGGTGCGGGATGCAAAGGCCCATGGAGTGGAGATCCGTCCCGTGGATGTGAACCACTCCCGGTGGGATTGTACCCTGGAGCCGACCAGCAATCGCCACCGCTTTGCCGTCCGGCTGGGTCTTCGCCTGGTGCACGGCTTGGCCAACGCCGACGGCGGCATGATCCCGATTGCCCGGGGCGACACGCCCTATGCGTCGATCGAAGAGCTGTGGCGCCGGGCGGAAATCCCGGTCACGGCGCTTGAACGCCTGGCCGAGGCCGATGCCTTTGGGTCCCTTGGCGTGAACCGGCGCGATGCGCTCTGGACGATCCGCGGGCTCTCAGATGAGGTTATGCCGTTGTTCGCGGCGGCCGATGAGCGCGATCGCATGATCCGGTCAGAGAGCAATGAGCCTGCCGTAGAGCTCACTCCAATGACCGAAGGGCGGGAGGTCGTGGAGGATTACCGCTCGAAAGGCCTGACGCTGCGACAGCACCCCCTCGCCTTCCTGCGCGGCGAGTTGCGCGAGCGGCGGATCCATAGTTGCGCCACGCTGCGGCGGGTTCGGGACGGGCAGTGGCTCACGATCGCAGGCATGGTGTTGGTGCGCCAGAAGCCGGGCTCAGCCAAAGGCGTCATGTTCATGACGATCGAGGACGAGACCGATGTGGCCAACATCATCGTCTGGCCGTCCCTCTTCGAGAAGCAGCGCCGCCTGATCCTCTCATCAGGTATGCTCGGCGTGCGCGGCCGTTTCCAGCGCGAAGGGGGCGTGACGCACCTGATCGCCGAGCACCTGATCGACCTGACGGACCTGCTGCGCAGCGTCGGCGACCGGGATGACCCCTTCAGCATGCGACACGGGCGCGGTGACGAGGCCAAGATCGGCACCCGCGATCGCCTGCGCGAGGGTCCGAAGGAAATCGTCATCCCGCTGGCGGCTGAATTGCCAGAGCAATCATCCGAGGTGCCGACTATCCGGGTTGCGGCACGGGATTTCCACTGATTGGTCGTCCAAGTATCTGAATTTCCGAACGTTCGGCCGAAAAGAAGCCAAGTCAAGAAAGGGAGAACTTTGAGCAACCATTGGCGGATGTCTGCCTGGAAAGGCCCCCATCGCGATAGGTCTCAACTGGCCTTGGGCGGCAGAGTGAAGAGCGACAGGAACCGCTTGGCTAACTTCTGGTCTCCCTCAATCTGCAACAAGTCCGCCGCCGCGCCGCCGTAGACAACCGCCGCAACGTCCGTCGGCTCGCCGGCGATCAGCGCGGCGCCCTCCTCCACTGCCCCGCGCCGTACCTCGATAACGCCGTTTGCTACTCGGGTTACATAAACCATCTCGCCAAAACGGAACGCGATGGTCCCTGCGAACCCTTTCGCGCGTTCGGCATCCAGCATGGCGGTGAAGGACAGCATGATCGACACGCCTGACAGCGGCAGGGTCGGATCATGCCCTGGCGACCGTGCCGCCCATCGCCCCATCTCGCGGATCATCGGCGCTGCCTCCAGCCCCCATTCGGTCGCCTCATAGACCTGCACCGAAGCCGGCGGGGGAAGTTTGCGCCGCCGCACCAACCCGCGGCTTTCCAGTTCCTTCAACCGCTGGGTCAGCACATTGGCGCTGAGCGCCGACAAGTCCGCCCGTAAGTCGGAGAACCGACGTGGGCCCAACAGCAACTCGCGTAGCACCAGCAGTGCCCAACGCTCCCCGATCAGTTCGAGCGCATGCGCCGTCCCGCAGGCATCGTCATATCCCCGCTTGGGCTCACTGCTCCGCATTTTAGTTAGTCTTTCTAACTGCACAGTTGCAATCTATAACTCATTGCGCCATGCTTCAAGGGCTATCGAGTCGAATGCCTGACCCGTGCCGGCAATGGCACGAACGTTCAGGACCCCAGCAAAATCCCGGTCAGCGACTATTCGCTGACCGCTGTTGACCCCCAGGGCGCCGTCTTCTGATTGGTCGGCCTGCGTCAGTGAGGAGAAATATCTTGGCCAGCGACAAGCTCATGACCTGCCTATGGTTCGATCACGGGGAAGCCCGCAAGGCTGCAGAGTTCTACGCCGAAACCTTTCCCGACAGTAGCGTTGGCGCTCCCATGCACGCCCCGTCAGACTTTCCGGGTGGCACAGAGGGCACCGAGCTCACGGTCGAGTTCACCGTGCTCGGCCAGCCGTACGTCGGCCTGAACGGTGGACCTAATTTCAAGGCCAATGAAGCCGTCAGCTTCATGGTCCTGACTGACGACCAGGAAGAGACCGACCGTTATTGGAACGCTATCGTAAGGAATGGCGGGCAGGAAAGCGCTTGCGGCTGGTGCAAGGATCGCTGGGGCTTTTCGTGGCAGATCACGCCCCGTGCGCTACTGCGAGCGAACAGCAATCCTGACAAGGCCGCGGCCAGGCGAGCGTTCGAAGCGATGATGACGATGCGCAAGATTGACATCGCCCAGATCGAGGCTGCGGAGCGCGGAGGGGCCGTCGATGCGTAAAATTATCGGCTCCCTTTTCCAGTCGCTCGACGGCGTGATCCAGGCACCAGGCGGGCCGGAGGAGGACCAGACCGGCTTTGCGCACGGCGGCTGGGTGTTTCCCTATTTTGACAGCACGCTGGACGAGCCGATGGGGCGGTTGCTGGGCGGCAGCTATGAGCTGCTGCTTGGCCGGCGAACCTACGAGATCTTCGCCGCTTATTGGCCGCACAACGGTGACCAGCCGATCGGCGAAACCTTCAATGCCGTTCGAAAACATGTCGTGACATCGTTCGACCGGCCGCTGACGTGGAACAACAGCGAGCGGCTCGTCGGCGATCCCGCCGAGGTTGTCGCGCGCCTCAAGGCTAGCGATGGACCGGACCTGCTTATACAGGGCAGCAGCATGCTCTACCAGGCGCTGCTTCCCGCAGGCCTTGTCGATCAGCTGGCATTGATCACCTTCCCGGTCAT
>JALYFY010000780.1 GCA_030777385.1 Pseudomonadota bacterium
CTTGAACACGGCGCGAGAATCCGCTCCGTTAGCCGCGTGGCCCGCCTTGCCGACCGGAATGGCGAAGATGCGGTTCACCGCCTCGGCAGCCAGGTCGTCCTTGGCCGCATTGCGTGCGAGATCGGCCCCAGTCTTGACCGGTGTGCCGGCCTCCTGCGCCACTGCCTCGATGGCCTCACCCTTTTCAAGGCGCTCGCTCAGCTGTCGTGCTTTCTCGGACAGACGCTGGGCCACCTGGTCCTCGCGCCATTGCGCAGCAACCTGATTGCGGACTTCGTCGAGATTCTTCTCGCGGGAGACTTCGATGCCGGTCACGTCGTACCAGACATACCCGGTAGCCGTGCGCAGGGCCTCGTTGTCAACGCCGATGTCGGAGGCAAACGCCGCCTTCACCACCGCATCCTTTTCCGGAAGGTTGACCGGGTTGCCGGCCTTGTCGAGGCCGCTCGCATCCACGGCCGGCACCTGAGCCAGGGCGAGACCTTTCTCCCTGGCGATATCCGCAAGCGGCTTGGCGCCGGCGCGCAGATCCTCGATCTCGTCGTGGATCTTCTCAATCTGTCCTTGGGCGCGCTGCTGGGCGACGCTCTGACGAAGCTCGGCAGAGACTTCCTCGAAGGGGCGGACAGCCTCCGGCTGGACTTGAGTGACCCTCACGAGCACCGGCCCGAAGCGGCCGGCGATCGGCGCGCTCACGGCGCCCTGCTCGAGCCCGAAAGCCGCATCGGCCACGGCCTGATCAAGCATCTCGGCCTTTGTGAAGGTGCCGAGCTCCAGATCCTGCGCCGAGACGTTCCGCTCGGCGGCCACAGCCTCGAAGGTTGCGCCTTCCCTAATCTTGGCGGCGGCGGCTTCCGCTTCTGCAGGCGACGGGAAGGTAATCTGCTGGATCGTGCGGCGCTCCGGCGTGCCGAACTTGGCCTTCTGCTGCTCATAGGCCTGACGGGCATCGGTCTCGGACACGGTCTCCGGCTTCGCCAGGGAGGCAGCATCGAGGGCCATGGCTGTCACAGCGCGGTATTCTGGGGCGCGGAAAGTGCTCTTGCGCTCCTCGAAGAAGCTCTGGAGCTGCTCATTCGTGGCAGCCGGGATATCACCGGCTGCGGCCGAGGGCAGGACGATATAGGAGGCGGCGCGGCGCTCGGTGGAGTAGCGGTGGAGGGCATCGCGGGCCGCAGACGGCACCGTGACGTCGCCTGCAAGCGCCTCGGCTAAGTGGAGGCGCGTCATGGCGGAGCGCTGCTCCTGCACGAAGCCTGCCTCGGACAGGGAGGCATTGCGCAGGGCCTGATCGAAGAGAGCCCGGTTGAATTGCCCGTCGGCTCCCTTGAAGGCCGGGTTGTCCGTGATGGAGCGGGCGACGAGTTCATCCGACACCGAGAGCCCCATCTGCTTGGCCTGCTCGGTCAGGACTGCCTCGGTCACGAGGGTGTTGACCACCTGCTGGTCGATGCCGAAGGCCCGGGCCTGCTCGGGGCTGATGACCGTGCGGAACTGGCGTCCGAGCCGCTGCAGCTCGTTGGTATAGGCGTTGCGGACCTGCTCGACCGTGATGGTGGTGCTGCCGACCTCGGCAACCGTGGAGGCGGGCGTCGCACGGAAGATGTCGCCGATGCCCCAGATAGCGAAGCTGACGATCAAGGCACCGAAAAAGATGGTGGCGATGGCCTTGCCGACGACTGTCTGCCCAGCCTTGCGCATGTTCCGAAGCATCGTGAACCCGTTTCCCAAAAACTCGTTGAACACGCCGATAAACGATCAGGGGCTCTACGAAAAGGGCAAGTCTTGTTGAAAGAGGGATCAAGCCTCTGCTACTGCCGTATTATCAAGCATAACAGGAGCGCCTTACATGAGCGTCGATAGGCCACGCCCGCTGGTAGCGGGGAACTGGAAAATGAATGGGGTGAAGTCGTCAGCCAAGATACTGACGGAGATCCATGCCGGCTATACGCCTGGCCTGAAGGCCAAGGTCGATCTCGCCATCTGCCCTCCGGCAACGCTCGTTTCCCTTTTTGCCTACGCGTCGGTCGGCTCGCGAGTCGGCATCGGCGGGCAGGACTGCCACGCCAAGGAATCCGGCGCCTTCACGGGCGATCTTTCGGCCGAGATGCTCGCCGATGCCGGTGCCACTTATGTGATCGTCGGGCACTCCGAGCGCCGCCAGTATCACAAGGAGAAGGACACGGACGTCTGCGCCAAGGCCGTTGCCGCCCACCGCGCCGGCCTGACCGCCATCGTCTGCGTCGGCGAAACGCGGGAGGAGCGCGAATCCGGCAAGACCCTCGGCGTGATCCGCAAGCAGCTGCGGGGCTCCATCCCGGTCGATTCGAACAGCCAGAACCTGGTGGTGGCCTATGAGCCGGTCTGGGCTATCGGCACCGGCCTGACCCCAACCGTTGCGGACGTAGCCGAGGTGCACGCCGTCATCCGCGAGGATCTGCGCCGCCTTGTGGGCAAGGCTGAGCATGCCAAGGTCCGCATCCTCTATGGCGGCTCCGTGAAGCCGTCGAATGCTGCCGAGCTGATGGCGGTCGAGAACGTCAACGGCGCTCTGGTGGGTGGGGCAAGCCTCGTTGCCGCCGACTTACTAGGCATTGCCGGGGCGTATCTCGGTTAAGTCTCCAAAAGGCGGCTTGCGGGTCTTTGATCCTGCGCCCACCTATGCTACAGGCCGGCTCAACAGACGGATTGCGAGCGGCTGACGCCTTCAACAAGCGCAGCCGCTTGAGGTTTTTGGAACGATGCAAACAGTTCTCATCATTGTCCACCTGATCATCGTCCTCGCCTTGATCGGCGTGGTTCTCCTGCAGCGCTCCGAGGGCGGCGGCATGGGTCTCGGCGGCGGGGGCGGAGGCGGCGGTGTGTCCGGCTTCATGACAGGACGCGGCCAGGCCAATGCGCTCACCCGCGCGACGGCAATTCTGGCAGGGCTCTTCTTCGTGACGAGCATCGCGCTGACGGTCATGGCGACGTCCACCAGGGCTCCGCGCTCGATCCTCGACGGCGCGGCTCCGGCTGCTCCCGGGGGCCAGCAGGCTCCGGCGGCTCCGCAGGGCGGCAACGTGCTCGAGCAGCTGCAGCGTCTCCAGGGCGAGCAGCCGGCCAGCCCGGCTCCCACCGCCCCGGCGCCAGCGCCAGCAGCGCCTCAGCAATAACCGAAGTCAGGGCCGGACCTTCCGGCCCTCTCTTTTTGTGGATGGCTTTCGAGTGGGTCGGTTCGCGATTGCGAATCGGCGCTCGATGTTTATGGATAGGGGTCCATGACGCGGTACGTATTCATCACCGGCGGCGTGGTGTCTTCGCTCGGCAAGGGTCTGGCTTCGGCAGCCCTGGGAGCGCTTCTCCAAGCACGCGGTTACAAGGTCCGGCTTCGCAAGCTCGACCCATATCTCAACGTCGATCCGGGGACGATGAGTCCCTACCAGCACGGCGAGGTCTTCGTGACCGACGACGGCGCTGAGACCGATCTGGATCTCGGGCACTACGAGCGCTTCACGGGCGTTCCGGCCACCAAGGCCGACAACATCACCACCGGGCGCATCTATCTCGACATCATCACCAAGGAGCGGCGGGGCGACTATCTCGGCGCGACGATCCAGGTGATTCCGCATGTCACGAACGCCATCAAGGACTTCGTGATCACCGGTAACGAGGGCTTCGATTTCGTCCTGGTGGAGATCGGCGGCACGGTCGGCGATATCGAGGGCTTGCCGTTCTTCGAGGCCATCCGCCAGCTCGGCAACGACCTGCCGAGAGGGCAGGCGATCTACGTTCACCTGACGCTCCTGCCGTTCATCCCGTCGGCCGGCGAGCTGAAGACGAAGCCGACCCAGCATTCCGTGGCGGAGCTGCGCTCCATCGGCATCCAGCCCGACATCCTTCTCTGCCGGACAGATCGCGAGATCCCCAGGGACGAGCGGCGCAAGCTCGCCCTGTTCTGCAACGTCCGCGAGACGGCAGTCATCGAGGCGCGGGACGCCCGCTCGATCTACGACGTGCCGCTGGCCTATCATCAGGCGGGGCTCGACAGCGAGGTGCTCGCGGCCTTCGGCCTCGACAGCAGCGCCAAGGCTCCCGATCTCAGCCGCTGGACCAACATTTCCGGGCGCGTTCACAACCCGGAAGGCGAGGTCACCATCGCGGTGGTGGGCAAGTACACCGGCCTGAAGGACGCCTACAAGTCGCTCATCGAGGCCCTTCACCATGGCGGCATCGCCAATCAGGTGAAGGTGAACCTGGAGTGGATCGAGAGCGAGGTCTTCGAGAGTGAGGATCCGGCTCCGTTCCTGGAGGGCATCCACGGCATCATGGTTCCCGGCGGCTTCGGCCAGCGCGGCGCCGAAGGCAAGATCCGGGCGGCCCGTTTCGCCCGCGAACGCAAGGTGCCGTATTTCGGCATCTGCTTCGGCATGCAGATGGCTGTCATCGAGGCGGCCCGCTCCCTTGCCGGCATCCAGGATGCCAGCTCCACCGAGTTCGGCCCAACCTTGCAGCCAGTGGTCGGCCTTATGACCGAGTGGCTGCGCGGCAACGAGCTCGAAAAGCGCACAGCCAGCGGCGATCTCGGCGGCACCATGCGCCTCGGCGCCTATCAGGCCTCCCTCAAGCCGGGCAGCAAGGTGGCGGAGATCTATGGCGGCACGGAAATCTCCGAGCGCCATCGGCACCGCT
>JALYFY010000781.1 GCA_030777385.1 Pseudomonadota bacterium
TCCCAGATCATCTTGAGGAAGCGCTCGTGGGCTGGCTTGTCGAAGCCGAACTGCGCTTCGAGCTGCTTGATGAACTGTGGGTCGAGGCCCTGGGCTCCGCGGTAGCGCGACGAGGAGGCGTCTCCCCCGCCACCGCCGCCGGCATTCTGGCCGCCCGAGAAGTCGCCGCCTCCGCCGGAGATGCGCGATGTGGCGCTGGAATCCTGCCCCTGCAGCTGCGCGATGATGCGCTCGACCGGGCCGCCGGGGGCGAACTGCACCAGCACGAAGGAGATGAGCATAATCCCCAGGACGGTGGGGATCATCAGGAGAACGCGACGCGCGATATAAGCCAGCATCAATGGCCTGCGGGTTTAGGGCCGATGCGGCCGAGATGGGTGTCGTTAAAGCCGGATGCGTATTTCAAACCATACCCCAACATGCGGTCGAAACCGATATGCGCGGCCCAGATTGCCGCAAGCGCAAGAAGCGTCGAATGATCGAGAGCAAGCCCCAGCCCCACCAGGATCGCCGGTCCCAGGGTGGAGTGGAGGGCATTGTAGGCAATTGCCCCAGGCTTCGGGCCGGCGATATAGGCCGCAAAGCTCAGGTCGGGAGCGAGGAACAGGACTGCATAAAGCCACCAGGATAGGCCCGTATAGGCGAAAGCGGTTGTCGCCAGGATGAAAAGGGCGAGGCCCTCGAGACGCAGAAGCAGGCGGGGTCCGTCCACTCCAGGATGAGCCGTCAACGTTGTATCCAAACCTTACCCTCGCCCGATCCGCTTTGCCTTCTCGGCATCATACCACCAGGTCCAGGGCGCGCCTGAGCTGAAGCGCGGCTTCGTCTCGGGGCGCGAGAACTGGTCCCAGTAGGCGAGCCATTCGCTGGCCCTGTACCACATGGGCACCCAATAATGGCCCGAACGGAGAACCCGGTCCAGGGCACGGCAGGCGATGTTGAGTTCCCGGCGCGTCTTGGCGTTGCCGATCGTCTCGATCAGGGCATCGACGGCGGGATGCTCGATGCCCGCGATGTTCTGCGATCCCGGCCTTCTGGCGGCTTCCGAGCCGTAGACCACCCGCAGGCTGTCGCCCGGAGTGGTGGAGCCGCCAAGATTGCGGCTGGCCATGTCGAAGTCGTACTCCTCCATGCGGCGCTGGTACTGAGCGGCATCGACAATGCGCGAGACGGCATCGATGCCGAGCCGCTTCAGGTTCGCCTGGAAAGGCTGCGTGTGAGGCTGGAGCGCCGGTTGGGAGTCGAGGAACTCGATCCGGAAAGGCTGCCCGTTCGGCAGCTTCAGAACACCACCCTCGCGTTTGCAGCCGGCCTCCCGCAGGAGTTCATCGGCGCGGCGCAGGAGGCGGCGATCCTGGCCTGAAGCATCGGATACCGGCGGAAGCACGGGCTCTCCGAATACCGAGGCTGGGAGCCTGTCGCGGAACGGCTCCAGCAGCGCGATCTCTTCCGGCGAAGGCTTGCCCACGGCCTTCATGTCGCTGTTTTCGAAGAACGAGGTTGTGCGCTTGAACAGGCCGAACATGATGTTGGCGTTCGTCCACTCGAAATCGAAGGCAAGCCCGATGGCTTCTCGAATGCGCGGATCCTTGAAGGCCTCCCGGCGCATGTTGAAGTGCCAGCCCTGGATCGTCGCGGGCGCGTCGTTCGAGATCTCCTCCTTCTTCACGCGGCCTTCGCGCACGGCGGGAAAGTCGTAGCCGGTCGACCAGATGCGGGAGGTGTATTCCTCGTTGTAGCTGAGCATGCCGTTCTTGAAGGCCTCGAAGGCAACGGTCCGGTCACGGAAGTACTCGTAGCGGATCCGGTCGAAGTTGTTCTGGCCCACATTCACCGGGAGGTCTTTTCCCCAGTAATCCGGCACGCGCTCGAACTCGATGAAGCGTCCCTGCTCGAAGCGGCCGACCTTGTAAGGACCTGAGCCGAGGGGCGCCTCCAGGGTCGAGGCCTCGAAGTCCTTTCCCTGCCAGTAGCGTTCGGACAGGATCGGCAGGCCCGCAACGACAAGATGCAGGTCGCGGCTGCGTTGAGGGGTGAACCGGACGCGCAGCACCTCCTCGGATTCCGCCTCGGCCGAGGCCATCTGGGTCAGGAGCTGAGAGTAGAGCGGGTGCCCTTTCGCTTTCAGAATGCTCAGGGAGAAGGCGGCGTCTTTTGCCGTCAGCCTGGAGCCGTCGTGGAAGCGGGCTTCCGGATGGATGATGAACCGGTAGGTCAGCTTGTCGGCGGACACCCGCACGCTCTTTGCCGCAAGGCCATAGATCGCATCGGGCTCATCGCCCAGGATGCCGATCCTTTCACCCGATGCCGTCATGAGGCTGTCGAAGGTCAAGTTCATTCCGGCAGCGCCGTTTCCCCTCAGGACGAAGGTGTTGAGCGTGTCGAAGGTATCGAAGTTCTGGTTGCCGAGGGTCTGCTTGATCTGAACCGCGAGCGTGCCCCCTTTGGGAGCCGAGGGATTCACGAAATCGAAATGCTTGAAGTCGGGCCCGTACTTCAGCTCGCCGAAGCTGGAGAGGCCATGGGTTTCGGTCTCGCTCTCCTGCGCCCATCCTGCCCGCGGCATGACGGAAAGAGCAGCGGCCGCCGCTCCGGTCTTGAGGATGCCACGGCGGCTGATGCTCTTCATCGCGGCGCTCCGGTCTTGGCGGCCTTGGCCTCGTCGTACCACCACACGGTCGGGAAAGCGGAGCCGCCGTAGCGCGGCATCGTTTCGGGATGGCTGTAGCGGTCCCAGCGGGCGGTGCGCTGCTTCAGGGATGTCCATTGCGGAACCACAAAATCATGCGCCAGCAGCACACGGTCGAGAGCTTTCGTCGCCGCCACGAGTTCGTCGCGGTCCCCCGCGAAGATGACCCGATCAATGAGTGCATCGACAGCGGGATCGGCGATGCCCACCAGATTTTGCGAGCCCTCGCGCTTTGCCGCTTGAGAGCCCCAGAATTCCCGCTGCTCATTGCCAGGCGAGGACGATTGGGGCCAGAGGCCTGTGGTGATGTCGAAGTCGAAACCACGGGTTCGATTGGTATACTGAACGTCGTCCACTGTGCGCACCGTCGCAGCAATGCCGAGGCGCTTGAGAACGTCCGCATAGGGCAGGAAGACGCGCTCATCGTTGGGGCTGCTGCTGAGAAGCTCGAGGTTGAAGACCTCACCCTTGGCGTTGACGCGGCGGCCGCCCTTGACCTCCCAGCCCGCTTCCCTGAGCAGGCGGTCCGCCTCGCGCAGGTTGTTGCGGATCGCCTCGGGCGAGTCGCTGACCGGATTCTTGTAAGGCGTCGTGAAGACGGAAGGCGGAACCTTGTCACGCACGGTCTCCAGGATCTCGAGCTCCTTGCCTTCAGGGAGGCCTGACGATGCCAGATCGAGCCCGTAGAAATAGCTCGAGGGCCGCTCGTAGAGGCCGTAGAACAGGGTCTTGTTCAGCTCCTCGAAGGGAAAGGCGAGATTTAAAGCCCTGCGGACGCGCTGGTCCTTGAATTTGTCGCGCCTGAGGTTGAGCACGAAAGCCTGCATCCTTCCGCTCGCGCGCAAGGGGAACTCTTCGAGAACCACGCGGCCTTCCTGGCGTGCCGGGAAGTCATAGCCGACAGACCAGTTGCGGGCACTGTTCTCGGCGCGAAAGTCGATCCTGTCACCCTTGAAGGCTTCGAGCAGCACCGTCAAATCGCGATAATACTCGAAGCGGATTTCGTCGAAATTGTTCTGACCGACATTCACGTTGAGACCCGCGCCCCAATAATCCTTCACGCGTTCGTAGGAGGCCGTTCGCCCGGCCTCGAAGCTCTTGAGACGGTAGGCTCCCGAGCCCAGGGGCGGCTCCAGGGTGGTCTGCGTGATGTCGCGCTTGCGTCCGTCCGGCGCAGTGCCCTCCCACCAGTGCTTGGGAAAGACGAGCAACTGTCCCATGATCTGCGGCAACTCGCGGTTACCCTTCTCGTCGAAGGTGAACCGCACCTCCCGTTCGCCCAGCTTCTCGGCCTTTGTCACGTTGGCGTAGTAGAAGGCATAGGTCGGGCTGTTGGTCTTGAGCGCCTCGAAGGAGAAGATCACGTCATCCGCCGTCACCGGCTGCCCGTCGTGCCAGCGTGCCTCCGGGCGCAGGCGGAAGGTGACGGAGGAATAGTCCTCCGGATAGGAGAAGGCCTCGGCCAGGAGGCCATAGGACGAGTTGGGCTGATCGAGGGCAGAGGTGGTCAGGGTCTCGTAGACGAGGCTGAGGCCCTGCTCGGGCGAGCCCTTCACGCCGGCCACCACGATGTTGAAGCTGTCGAAGGTGCCCTGGGCGCCCAAGCGCACCAACCCGCCTTTCGGAGCATTCGGGTTGACGTAGTCGAAATGCTTGAACCCGGCCGGATATTTCGGCTCGTCGAGCA
>JALYFY010000782.1 GCA_030777385.1 Pseudomonadota bacterium
GCACTGGTGGGACAACCGGAACAGGTACTTCCGGCGGAACCTATTCAGGCACCAATACAAGCTCACAAGCGACCATATGTAATATAACCTACCCTGGTTTTGGCAGTGGGACGTTAGCTATAACTGGAGTGACCAATCCCACGAACAATTTTGCAGGTACAATAGTTCAAAATCCTAATGATAACGGTAGTATTCCATATATTAAGGTACCATATATCTCCAGTTCTGTGACTATCCACACCGCTACTGCAAATGGTTTTGACTTCACAACCTTCGTTATGTGGACGAATGG
This sequence comes from Pseudomonadota bacterium, assembly GCA_030777385.1. Lineage (GTDB taxonomy): Bacteria > Pseudomonadota > Alphaproteobacteria > Rhizobiales > Beijerinckiaceae > Microvirga. Next base: position 293 of record JALYFY010000782.1, read on the forward strand.
CTCTACATCAGTCATAACAACGCATAAAGAGTTCTCTCCCTACTTGGAGAGTGATTTTCTTCTGCGTACTTGGGGGCCTACTGATGCATACATCGCGGCTATCAATGAGAGAGATGTTTCGCTTATTCATACGCAGAGAAACGAAATCATACTCGGCATCAAACATGGCATAATTACTATTGATAAGCCGACGGCTGACAGTTCTTCTACGGCGGTCATCAAAGGAACGGATCAATCGGACGTCCTTACCGGAAGTGGAGTGCTGAACGGCAAGGCTGGCGACGATGAGCTTACTGGCGCGATTACGGACGACATTCTTTTCGGAGGATTCGGCAATGACTCTCTCAGGGCACTGAAGGGCGACGATTACCTCGACGGGGGCTCCGGTGACGACAACCTTGAAGGCGGCGTCGGCGCGGATGAACTGTACGGGGACGAGGGCTACGACTTTGCAAGCTACTACCATGCGGCTTCTGGAGTGGTGGCGAACCTGTCGAATGCAGCGCAGAACACCGGCGCGGCGGAAGGCGACAGATACCACAGCATCGAGGCGCTGGCCGGTTCGACCCATGGCGACAGCCTGATCGGCAACAGCGCGAACAACAACCTCTACGGCCATGCTGGCAACGACTGGCTCTCGGGCCAGGACGGGCGCGACTACATAGTGGGCGGCGACGGCGACGACTCGCTCGTGGGCGGTGCAGGCGGTGACTGGCTCATCGGCGGAGCAGGCTTCGACCTGGCCGCCTACAGCAGTGCCGTCACGGCCAGCCTGCTCGAGAGCTGGCGCAACACCGGCGATGCAGCGGGCGACGAGTACGAGAGCATCGAGGGCCTGTTCGGCTCCGCCTATGCCGACCATCTCACCGGCAACAACGGCCACAACAGTCTCTACGGCGGCGCCGGCGGCGACACCCTCGTCGGCCTTTCCGGCAACGATCATCTGCTCGCCGGCGGCGACAACGACACGCTCGATGGCGGGGCGGGCGCCGACACGCTCGATGGCGGTGAGGGCTTCGACCTGGTGAACTATGCTCCATCCTGGGGCGGGGTGCAGGCGCGGCTGGGCCTGTCGTGGATGAACAGCGGCGGGGCGGCTGGCGACAGCTATGTGTCCATCGAGGGCTTGATCGGCTCCAGCTTTGCCGACGGGCTGTCCGGCAACGATGGCGCCAACTGGCTCTCCGGCGAGGGCGGCAACGACGAGCTGTTCGGCAACGAAGGCGCCGACACGCTGCTGGGCGGCGAGGGCGGAGACGGGCTCTATGGCGGCACGGGAGCGGACGTGCTCGACGGCGGAGCAGGCTTCGACTTTGCCTGCTACAACCATGCTGCCTCGGGCGTTCGGGCAAGCCTGCAGGCGGTCACGGCCTTTGCGGTCTCAAGCAGCGCGGGCGAGGCTTCGGGCGACACGTTTGTGTCGATCGAGGCGCTGTCGGGCTCAGGGTATGCGGATGTGCTTTCGGGCAACGAGGGCTACAACGAGCTGTTCGGCCACAATGGCGACGACCAGCTGTTCGGCTTAGGCGGCGGTGACGGGCTGGTGGGCGGCGCAGGCTCGGACGGGCTCACCGGCGGCAACGGCACGGACATCTTCCGCTTCGACAGTGCCCTGGGGGCCGGCAACGTGGACACGGTCAACGACTTCGGCTTTGGCGGACCTGACGTGCTGCAGCTGAGCCGGTCGGTGTTTGCGGCCTTTGCCAACCAGGGCTCGGTGGACTCGTGGCAGTTCACGACGGGCGCAGCGGCCAGCACGGCGTCGCACCGGCTGATCTACAACAGCGCAACAGGTGCTGTGTCGTATGACGCAGACGGCGTGGGCGGTGCGGCCCAGGTGCAGTTTGCCACGCTGGGCAAGGGACTGGCGCTCTCGGCTGCAAGCTTTGCCCTCATCTGGGTCTAAAGCCCAGCACCACAGAGCCACCAAACAACAAAGCCGGTGTCACACGACACCGGCTTTTTTTATGGAGCCATGGAAGAGAAAGGCGCCTTACGCCGCCGCGTCGGCCAGGGCGATATCCGCGTGGGTGGCTTCCGTAAGCGGCAGGTGGACCAGCACGATGGTGCCGACGCCTTCCTGGCTCTTGATACGCAAGGAGCCGCCATGGAGTTCGGTGAGCGAGCGGGCGATGGCAAGGCCGAGGCCTGAGCCCTTGTAGCTCTTCGAGAACTCGGTCTCTACCTGCTCGAAGGGCTGCCCGAGCTTGTGCAGGGCGTGATCGGGAATGCCGATGCCATTGTCCTCCACATAGATGTTGACGGCATTGCCGGCCTGACGGGTTCGCACCGTGATGCAGCCACCGTCGCTGGTGAACTTCGTGGCATTCTGGAGCAGGTTCACGAGGATCTGGTGCAGCGCGCGCTCGTCGGCCGGCACCACGATATTGTCCGGATTGACGTCGACGGTGACCGAGAGGTTCTTGGCCTTCGTCTGCTCGCCGACGAGCTTGAGGGCGCGCTGGATCGAAGCATGCACTTCGAGCGGCTGCTTGGTCAGCGTCGTGCGGCCTGCCTCGATGCGCGACATGTCGAGAATGTCGTTGATCACCGAGAGAAGATATTCGCCGCTCGAACGAATGTCGGTGCAGTACTCCTCGTACTTGTCCGAGCCGAGGGAGCCGAAGATGCCGCTCTGCATCACCTCGGCGAAACCGATGATGGCGTTGAGCGGCGTGCGCAGCTCATGGCTCATGTTGGCGAGGAATTCCGACTTCGCACGGTTGGCGCTCTCGGCCTGGGCCTTCTGGTCCAGGTAGCGCTCGGCGAGATCGGCGAGCTGCTGGGTCTGCGCCTCGAGCTTCTGGCGCGAGCGCTTGAGGTCGTGCACGGTCGCGATCAGGCGACGCTCCGAGTCGAGCAGCTGCTCTTCGTGGCGC
>JALYFY010000783.1 GCA_030777385.1 Pseudomonadota bacterium
CATGCGCCGCGAGGGCTTCGAGCTCGCCGTGTCGCGTCCCCGCGTGGTGTTCGAGAAGGACGAGGCCGGCAACCTTCTCGAGCCCATCGAGGAAGTGGTCATCGACGTGGACGAGGAGCATTCCGGCGTCGTGGTGCAGAAGATGTCCGAGCGCCGCGCCGACATGGTCGAGATGCGCCCCTCCGGCGGCAACCGCCAGCGCCTCGTGTTCTACGCTCCCACCCGCGGCCTCATCGGCTACCAGGGCGAGCTGATGACCGACACCCGCGGCACGGCGATCATGAACCGCCTGTTCCACGCCTATGAGCCCTATCGCGGCGAGATCGCCGGCCGGCGCAACGGCGTGCTGATCTCCAACGACAACGGCGAGGCGGTGGCCTATGCGCTCTGGAACCTGGAAGACCGCGGCCCGATGATGATCGAGCCCGGCTGGAAGGTGTATCAGGGCATGATCATCGGCGAGCACAACCGGGAGAACGACCTGGAAGTGAACGTGCTGAAGGGCAAGAAGCTCACCAACATCCGCACGACCTCCAAGGACGAGGCGGTGCGCCTCACCCCGCCGATCCGCATGACGCTGGAGAAGTCGCTGGCCTGGATCCAGGACGACGAACTCGTCGAGGTGACGCCGAAGTCGATCCGCATCCGCAAGGCGATCCTCGACCCGAACGACCGCAAGCGCGCCGAGCGCTCGAAGGAAGCCCTGAGCGCTTAAAGGCAGCGCTCTTTGCAACAGTTGAAAGGCCGCTCTTCGGAGCGGCCTTTTTCATGCGTGCCATCCCTTAAGGATGGCGATCCCGTTCAACGCATTCTACAAGCTTAACGGGAAGACGGAGGGGAGCATGCTGAAGGTTCACGGATATGCAGGATCCATCAATGTTCGAAAGGTGCTTTGGACCTGCGTCGAGCTTGGCCTTCCCTTCGAGCGGGTCGACTGGGGCGGCGGGACCAGGCCTGTCACTGACCCGGCTTTTCTGGAGCTCAATCCGGTCGGGATGATCCCGGTTCTGGAGGATGCAGGCCAGCTCTTCTGGGAATCGAACAGCATCGTCCGCTATCTGGCAGGACGCGAAGGCCGCCACGACCTGCTGCCCCCCGATCCTGCCGGGCGGGCAGGAGTCGAGAAGTGGATGGACTGGCAGGTCTCCGACTTCAACAACACCTGGCGCTACGTCTTCCAGGCAACGGTCCGCAGGAATCCGGCCTTTCAGGATCAAGACCAGATTGCTGCATCCTGGAGCAAGTTCTGCGCCGCGGTCCAGATCCTCGACCGTGAACTCGCCCGCACCGGCGCGTACATCGCCGGGTCAGCCTTCACCTGCGCGGACATCGTGATCGGGTTGTCGCTACACCGCTGGAAAAGCATCCCGCTGGAGCGACCCAATCTGCCGGAGATCGATCGCTATTACAGCCTTCTCTGCGAGCGCGAAGGCTTCCGGATCTACGGAAGGGATGGCGGGCTGTAGGGAGAGAAGCCTGGATCGGCTTCTCCCAGTGTTTGGCGAGCAGGCAAGACGTTTAGCCTTCGGCCTTGTCGCCCTGCCCCTTCTTGGCGCCCTCGCCCATGGGGTTGGTGGAGTCCTCGCCGGAGGCATCCGGGTTCTCGCGTCCCTGCGGAGTCAGCCGGGGTGCGCTGATGTCGTCTTCTGTCGCCTGATTGGGCTTCTTGTCGGTCTGAGGCATCGTTATTGTCCTTGAATTGATTAAGAAGGGCCGCCGGAGCCGTCTGTCGGGCCGCCGCCGCCATCGGAGCCGCCGGTGGTGCCGTCGCTGCCGAGCGGGTGCGAGCCGCTGGGGTCGGTAAGCCCGGTCGCCCGGCCGCCCGCATCGGTTCCGCTCGTGGGGCTGCCCTTCGGACCGCCCGGAATGGTGCCTGACCCCACCTGGGTCTTATTGGATTCGTCCACAGCGCCGCCGAGATCGAAGCCGGGGCGGTCCTCGGCGCCGGGGTCCGGATCGCGGGCCGCCGCCTCAGGATCGGGGCGCTCGGTGGGGACGCGGGGTCCCGAGTTCTGGTTCTGAGCCATGGTTGTCTCGAATCCTGCTAGGAGCTTGTGGTGTCGGTGGCATCCTGGTCGCCCGCATCCGGCAGGGCACCTGTGCCTGGTGTCGAATCGGGATTCGTCAGCGACGGCTTGCTGTGAGGCCCTGCCGCCGGCTGCTTGCCGTCGGGCTGCTTTTCAGGGGAGTCCTGCCCGGCGCCATCGGGTTCGGACCGCTTGATGTCGACGTAGTTCTTCGTGTCTTCGGTGTGGTTGCCGTAACCTGCATTGCCCATGGGGTGCTCCTGTCAGCCTTCGCTATCGTCCTTGCCGTTGACTGCGGTCATGCGCTCGATGGCTTCCGCGGTCGCGTCCTTGTCGTCGGGCGAGAGGCTTGCATCGCTCAAGTGCTTGGTGGCCTCAGGCGTCTCGGCTGCGGTGAGCTCGTCATGGCCGTCCGCGCCGGCCTTGCTGGTCTGCCCGGTCTGGCCCTGGCGGTAGTTGTAGGCCTCGCCGCCCGGCTGGCTCCACACGCGGCGCAGGGTGGCGTTGCCCTCGATGCCGCCGTCCTGGTTCGGATCCACCGGGCTGTCCATGCCGCCGCGCTGCTCGTTGCGGATCTGATCCGCCGTCTGATCTTTTAACGAATGGGGAGCCTTGCGTTCCGCCATGGTGAACTCCATCAAATTCTCTTGGAAACACTGCTTGATTCTTTTGCGTGCAAGGAGAACCCGGCGGAGGATGTGAAGTTCTGGCTACGCTTGAGGCCGGCGCAAACAAAAAGGGCGGCTGTGAAAGCCGCCCCTCGTAGGTTTGTGCAAGACCTGAGAAACTCAGAGCCCCTCGAAGAGAGCGCTCGAGATGTAGCGCTCCGCAAAGGAGCACGCGACCGTGACGATGCGCTTGCCCTTGAACTCGGGCCGTGCAGCGACTTCGAGGGCTGCCGCCACATTGGCGCCCGTGGAGATGCCGCCGGGGATGCCTTCGAGCTTGGCGAGCTTGCGCGCCATGTCGAACGCGGTCTGATTGCCGACCGTGACCACCTCGTCGATGACGGAGCGGTCGAGCACGTCCGGCACGAAGCCGGCGCCGATACCCTGGATCTTGTGCGGACCGGGCTGACCGCCGGACAGGACCGGAGAATCCTCCGGCTCCACGGCGATCACCCTCAAGGTGGGCAACCGCGGCTTGATGACCTGGCCGACCCCGGTGATGGTGCCGCCTGTGCCCACGGCCGCCACGAAGGCGTCGAGCTGGCCGTTGGTGTCGTTCCAGATCTCCTCCGCCGTCGTCAGGCGATGAACCTCCGGATTGGCCGGGTTCTTGAACTGCTGCGGCATCACCGAGTTCGGGATCTCGTTCAGCAGCTCCTCGGCCCGGGCGACCGCGCCCTTCATGCCCATCGGCCCTGGGGTCAGGACGAGCTCGGCGCCGAGGAAGGCCAGCATCTTGCGGCGCTCCAGGGACATAGTCTCGGGCATCACCAGGATCAGGCGGTAGCCGCGGGCCGCTGCCACGAAGGCGAGCGCAATGCCGGTATTGCCCGAGGTGGGCTCGACCAGGGTCGTGCCGGGATTGATCTTGCCTGCCGCCTCCATGGACTCGATCATGTTGACGCCGATACGGTCTTTTACGCTTGAGATCGGGTTGAAGAACTCGAGCTTGACGAGGATCTCGGCATCGATCCCGTGCTCCTGCGGCAGGCGGTTCAGGCGCACGAGCGGGGTGTTGCCGATGGTTTCCGTGATGGAGCCGTAGATGCGGCCACGGCCGGGCTTGGTGTTGGATGTGTTGAGAGTGTCAGCCATGGGAGTCCTCCTTCGGGGCGGAGGAACATTATCGCTTTTCGCAACGGGTGTCGATAATCACCTTATTTCACATATCAAATCGTGAAATCTACGGCAGGCAGCGCCTCGACGGCGGCCTCGGCCTGCGCCTTCTGGCACAGGTCCTCCACCGTCACCTGGTCCAGCTCCGTCAGGAAAGCCTCCGTGCCGCGCTGGACCAGGGGCCCGACGACAGCCTCGGCCAGGCGCGATTCCGGCACCGGCGTAGCGCCGTCCTCCTCCAGGGCCGACATGGCGATGCGCACGATATCGCCCGCCGTGATCCGGCGCCGCTCGCGGGCCAGCTCATAGCCTCCCCGCGGCCCGCGCACGCCCTTCAGGATGCCTTGGCGGACCAGCGCCTGCAGCACCGGCTCCAGATAACGGGGCGGCAGGTTATGCCGGGCAGCGAGCGCCTTTGCCGAGACGGGCATGGGCCGCGCATGGAGCGCAATGTCCGTGACGGCGGCGATGGCGAGAAGCGAGCGGCGCGAGAGAAAGTTCATGCCAACAACCTTTAGCCCAATCCGGTCGATCCGAAACCGCCCGCCGCGCGATCGGTCTCGTCGACGTGTCCCACTTCGACCGGCTCCACCATGGTGACGGGGGCAATCACCATTTGGGCGATGCGCATGCCG
>JALYFY010000784.1 GCA_030777385.1 Pseudomonadota bacterium
ATGACACCTTCCTCAAAGCCCGGCCAGGACATGTTGAGCACGCAGCCACCGCTCGTCCTGGCTCTCGGCGGCGGCAATGCGCTCGGCTCCTATCTGGCAGGCGCTTACGAGCATCTGCAGCAGCAGAACATCGAGCCGCAATGGATCGTCGGCGGGTCCATCGGGGCAGTGACGGGCGCAATCATCGCCGGCAACGCTCCCGAGGATCGTCTGCCTCGGCTGAAGGCGTTCTGGGACGAGGCGATGATTCGGTCCCCGGGCCTTATGGGACGCGGCTCGAAGATCCGGCACACCTACAACGAGCTTCACACGATATCGGCGCTCCTGTTCGGGCGGCCAGGACTGTTCGGGCACCGTTTTCCGGGCATGCTGTCGATGCTGCCCTGGATGCCGAGCGACGTGGCATTCTACGACCATACGCCGCTCAGGCAGACCCTGGAGCGGCTGGTCGACTTCGACAGGCTGAACAGGGGCGAGATCAGGCTCACCATCGGCTGCGTCGACCTTGAGTCTGGCGATGAGGTTCTGTTCGACACCACGCGGGACGAGCTCAGGCCCGAGCATTTTCTGGCCAGCTCGGCCATTACGCCAGTCTTCCCGCCTGTGGAGATCGACGGACGCCTGCTGTGCGATCCGGGCTATACCAACAACCTGCCCCTCGATGTGCCCTTTACCGAGCCCATGAACCAGGATTTCACCTGCATTGCCGTCGAGCTGTTCAGCCTTCAGGCCTCACGCCCGGCAACGCTGAGTGCAATCGCCGAGCGGGCCAACGATTTGATCTTCGCAAGCCCCACCCGGCGTACCCTGCAGGGCCTGCAGCGGGAATACAGGTTGCGCGAAAAGCTGGAGCCCAATGGCCCCAAAGCCACGCTGCTGCACATGGCCTATTATGCGGGAAGCGACGAGCGGGCCGGAAAAACCTTCGACTACTCGCCCTCGTCGATCAAGGATCGCTGGGCTGCCGGGCAGCGGGACATGGAAAAAAGCTTGGCGCTGCTCGACAGCGCACCGACGGACAACCGGCGCTTCCGGTATCTGCCGCTGGGGCCGCAGCAGGAGGCCATCTCAGCGGAGCGCGGCGCCGCAGCTGCTCGCGCTTAGCGCCTTAAGGGCCGCCGGCGAGAGATCCCACCACCGCCATGGTCAGCTCGTCGAGATTGACCCGGCCTTCGATGGTGATCATCTCGGCATCGCCGGGGTTGAACCGCAGTCCCTGATCGCCGCCTTCCGACTGGCGCTTCAGCTCCGCCACGATGGCCTCGCGCACTTGATCCTCGATGTTCATCGCCGTGTTCCTTTGCGCATTAACGCTTCTTGAGGGGCGAACGTCGGGGGGACAGCCCTGTTCCAAACCGAAGCGCTCATGCTGTTGTGCCTGTGGCCTTCAAGGTCCGGAACGCGTCGGCCTCCATGGTGCCGCGCTCGTTGTTGCAGGCCGAGCAGGCCAGCACGAGATTGTCGCGGGAGAGCGGCCCTCCGAAGGATTTCGGAACCACATGGTCGAGGGTGGCCAGATCGGGCCCGCGTTTCACGCCCGGTCCGGGACGGCGCACGGGTATGCCGCAATAGAGGCAGCATCCTCCGTCGCGGGCGAAGACCTCGTCGAAAAGCCTGATGCGTTGTGCCGTTTTCATGCGGGAATCTTCGTTTGGAACCACGAGGGAAGCGGTTTGGTTGCTCATGCACGAAGAGGAGCATTGCCATGGTAGACACCCGCCGCAGGAACAGAAACCCCCACAACGACGACAACGGCTACGGTGACGTGCCCGAGGGCGCCGTGGGCTTCCGGGGTGAAGGCCGGGAGTATCCGGGCGGCTACGGCAGCGATGCGAACGAGTTCAGCGGAGGCGTCGTTGACGATGGACGGGGCGGTCCCGTCGATGACGAAGGGTTCGATCCTGGCTACAGCCGGCACCGCTCCGGCTTCGGCGCCTTTGGCACGCGCGATCCCAACGATGCGGATGCAGGCGACGACGGACGCCCAACGGGCGGCGCCCATCGCGGCCGCGGTCCCAAGGGCTACAAGCGCTCCGATGATCGCATCCATGAGGATGTGTGCGAGCGACTAACGGAGGACCCGTTCATCGACGCCTCGAATATCGAAGTCGCCGTGACGGAGGGCGAGGTGACTCTCAACGGCACCGTCTCCAGCCGCGGTCTCAAGCGCCGCGCCGAGGACCTTGCCGAGATGGCCTCGGGCGTTGCCCACGTGCAGAACAATCTTCGCGTGCAGGGTGCTTGAGAGACGGCGTTATCGCCCTGGAGTGCGATTGCTTCCACAGCACTCCACCCGTGTCATTCCAGGCTGGAGCGCAGCGGAGGGAAAGGGGAATCCATAGCGGTGAATGTGGGTGGATCCCCTTCCCCCGCTTTCGGCTTGCCGGGGATGACACCATCTTCGTCCCGGACAGCACACGCTGATCCGGGATTGTGTGCGGAATGTAGTGCTGATTCCCTGTCTCAATAATTAGGAGAGTTCACGCAGCAAGCGGCGACGCGTCGTAGTTCTTCAGGATGTCCTCCGGGCCGTCATAGACGGCGATGCATCCCGCATCCTTGAGCGCCTGCTCGGCGAATCCTCCGGTGAGCACGCCGATGGACTTGATCCCCGCCTTGCGCGCGGCCTCGGCGTCATAGGGTGTGTCGCCGATCACCACGGCCTCATTGGGTCCAAGAGGCGAGAGCTTGGCAAGTGCTGCCTGGAAGATGTCGGGAAACGGCTTCGAGCGCTCCGCATCGTCCGAGGAGGTGGCGGAGTCGATCAGGTCGGCGATGCCGGCGATCTCCTTGTACTGCTCCACCTCTTCCTCCGTGCCGGAGGAGGCGAGAACCGCCCGCTGCCCCGAGGCGCGGATGCGCTCGAACAGCGCGCGGACGCCGGGAAAAGCGCGCACCTTGTGCAGGTAGTCGCGCTTGAACAGATCGGCGCGGAAATCCTTGATCTCGTCGGCCTGCTGCTCGATTACGTCCGGCGGCAGGAGACCGTGCAGGATCTGATCGCCGCCCTTGCCGATCTGAGACCGCATGTCCTGGAAGGCGATCTCGTAACCGAAATGCTTCAGCGCCTGGACCCAAGCGTCCGCATGCAGATCGACGGTATCGATGAGCGTGCCGTCGACATCGAAAATCACTGCCTTGATCATCTGAGAATATCTCCCGGAGGGTTGGTTCTAAGCCTCGGGAGACAGGGTCCCGTGCCGTTGCTATCCATGCTTGAGCTTGAAGAACAGGATCGTGCTCGCGAGCATGAGCGTGATGCTGTTTGCGGCGATCAGGGGGATCTCTCCCTTCCAGAAGCCGTAAGCTAGCCACAGGGCCAAACCGGTGACGAGCACCAGAAACATTTTCAGCGAAATATCCTTGGTCGAGCGCGTGCGCCAGACCCGCATCACCTGCGGCACATAGGCCGAGGTCGTGCAGATGGCTGCCGCGTAGCCGGTATAGTCCATGAGAGACATCGAGCATGCACCATGATGTGTGAGACGCCTCTAACGATGGAGGAACGGCGATGTTCCTGCGCCATTCCGTCCCGCCGCCCGCTTCAAGGAACAGCAGGCCCCGCTCCGGCGTTGGGGCGCAATGCGAACCGGACTTCGGCAAACCGGACTTCAACCCATGGCCAATTCCAGCACGGATTACACAGCGGGTCTGCTCCGCGCGCGCCCTGAGCGCATCGCTGCGCCCTCCAGCGCAGCGCCGGGCCGACACCCGCTGGGTCTCGAGGGCAGGCGCGATGGCGCATGGCTGGTACCGGACGGGCTTGATCCTTCGAAGCCTGCCCCTCTGATGGTGGCGCTCCATGGAGCAGGAGGGGTTGCGGCGCATATCCTCGACCTCGTGGCCCAACAGGCGCAGGCGCATGGGATTATCGTTCTCGCACCGGAGTCCCGCGGTCCCACATGGGATGTGATCAGGGGCGGATATGGCCCCGACGTCGCCTTCATCGACCGGGCGCTCACCAAGGTATTCGGGCTGCACCCGATCGATCCTGCCCGCGTCGCGCTCTCCGGCTTTTCGGACGGCGCCTCTTACGCTTTATCGCTTGGCGTCATCAACGGCGAGCTGTTCGATCACATCCTCGCCTTCTCGCCAGGCTTCATGGCGCCAACGCAAACCGCCGACACCCCGCAGGTGTTCGTGTCCCATGGCGTTCATGACGAGGTGCTGCCTATCGATCCCTGCAGCCGCCGCATCGTGCCTGCGCTCCAACGAGCAGGGTACGATGTGGAATACCATGAGTTCGACGGCGGCCATGTGGTTCCGCCCGGCATGGTCGAGCGCGCGGTTGCCCGCTTCCTTGGCTGATCCTGTCCTGCATGCGCCACCCGAGTGGGTTGAAGCGGCAGAGCATATTTGCCGCCTTGCGCCCGCACGGGTTCTCGTGATCGGCGCGCGGGATGCGGGCAAGAGCACGTTCTGCCGCTTTCTATATGATGCAGCCGCACAGCTTGGTCGCAGCGCTGCCCTGCTCGATACGGATGTGGGCCAGAAGACAGTCGGACCTCCGGCCTGCGTCACCATGCGAGATCGCAATGGCATGAGGCTCGCCTTCGTCGGCACGACCAATCCGGTTCTCGGATGGAGGAGGCTGATCGAAGGGACACGCCGCCTGGCTCATGAATCGGATGCGGATCTCCTCATCGTCAACACGAGCGGACTCCTTGCCGGACCTGGCCGGCGCCTGAAGGCTGCCAAGATCGATGCGGTTCAACCCAGCCTGCTGATGGCCCTTGGCAATGACCCGGCTCTCCATGGGGTGATTCATGATCATCCCGAGCGTCCGGTTCTGCACCTGCCCCTGGCGCCGGAGGCACGACGCAAGACCGATGGTGAGCGGCGCGCCGCCCGGCGGGAAGCGTTTCGTGCGTATTTCACGCAAGGGTCAGCGCTTGCTCTCGACAGGAGGATACTCTCACCCTTAGGGCCGGATGCTTCGCTTGCTTCGCGCCTCCTGGTTGGGCTCGCTGACAAGCACGGCAACGACCTTGGCCTGGGTCTTCTGATCGGACGGAGCGACGGCTCCACGCTCGAGATCCTGTCGCCGGTTGCCCAGGATAGCATCTGCCAAATCGAACAAGGGTTTCTGTGCCTGGATCAGAACTTCTCCGAGGCTGCGCCTCAGGGAACCTCCGGCGGCGGCATCGGATGACTGACGGGCTTTTCGGTTTCCAGAGGCTGCTCGGGCAGCGATGAGGGAATGCTGGACGGAACCGTGGACGAGGGCGTCTCGGGCGGTTTCGGGGTGACGGGCAGGGGCTCCGTCGGAGGAGGCTTCGGGTAGAACTCGTCCGGTTGCGGTCGTCCGCTGGCGATCTGCTGGACCAAGAAGCTCTCCCTTGCAACATCCTGTCACCGGATCAACGGGCCGGCTGAACGAAAGTTCGTTTGCCTGACAATCGTCCTGCACTACCTCCGGAGGCGGTCACGATGGCGAAACCATAGGGGCAATCCCCTCCTTGACGTTACGGCGTTTTGAGGCCACGACGGCAGGGTGGAATCTTGAACCGGAAGAACTCATGCGCGCAGCCCGATCGTTCGTCCTCCTCAGCTCTCTTGTGGCTGGCTCGACCCTGGCTCAGGCCGCGGACCCGCTCTTCTCGCCCGCTCCGCTGCAGCCTCAGGCGCAGGTGGCGTCCGGCTGGATCATCACCGTCAAGGGCAACCTGCGGGCAGGCCCCTCCTATCCGGGCGCGGACGATTTCAGCGTTGTCGGCTATCCGTCCCTGAGCTTTCGCCGCGCCGGCACGCCGGAGCGCTTCAGCGCGCCCGATGACGGCCTGAGCTTCTCGTTCCTGGAGGAGTCGGCCTTTCGCTTCGGCGTCGTCGGACGCTTCCAGGGCGGACGCTACCTGGAGGACGACCGGCGGCTCGTCGGTCTGGAAAAGATCGATTGGGCCGTGGAGCCCGGCGTGTTCGTGGAATACTGGCCCGTGGAGTTCCTGCGGGCACGGGCCGAGATCCGGCGCGGCTTCAATGGGCATGAGGGCTTCGTGGCCGATTTCGGCCTCGACCTCGTCCAGAGGTTCGGCGCCTTCACGCTCTCCGCCGGCCCGCGGCTGGCGCTCGGCGACAGCGAGTTCACCCGCACCTATTTCGGCGTGACCCCTGTCGAAGCGGCTCTGAACGGGGAGGTCGCGCCATACCGCCCGTCCGGCGGCATCACCTCGGTGGGCGCGACGGCGGCTGTGGGCTACGATTGGACGGATCAGTGGTCGACGATGGCTTTCGTCTCGTACAAGCACCTTGTGGGCGACGCGGCAGACAGCCCGATCGTCGAGCGCTTCGGCTCGGAGCACCAAGTCGGCGTCGGGCTGACCGTCTCCTACTCCTTCGGCTACACGCCCTAAGGCACGATCAATCGTCGAGACGAAAAAGCCGCCTCACAAGGCGGCTTTTTGCATGTGACAGGGGGTGTTCTCTCAGGCCGCCAGGCTGCTGCCCGCAGGGCTTTCGCCGCGATAGATGCAGCCTTCCGTCG
>JALYFY010000785.1 GCA_030777385.1 Pseudomonadota bacterium
GATGAAGACCGAGTTGACCGCCGCCACCCGGCCGCGCATCGCGTCGGGGGTCTCGAGCTGGACCAGGGTCTGGCGCACGAACACGCTCACCATGTCGGCCGCACCCAGGACGAACAGGCAGGCCAGCGACAGGGGCAGGCTGGTCGACAGGCCGAAGCCGATCGTCGCCACGCCGTACACCGCGACCGCCTGCAGCATGCGCCGGCCCGCGTGGCGCTGCAGCGGCCGGTAGGCGAGCCAGACCGCCACGCACAGGGCCCCGGCCGCGGGCGCGCTCCGGAGGAGCCCCAGGCCCGCCGGGCCGACATGGAGCACCTCCTGGGCGAAGATGGGCAGCAGCGCCGTCGCGCCGCCGAGAAGGACGGCCACGAGGTCGAGCGTGATGGAGCCGAAGATCATCGGCCGCGACCGGATGAAGCGCAGGCCCGCGCTCAAGGTCGCCCAGGTGACCTTCTCCCGCGCACCCGACACCGGCTGCGGCCGGATCAGGCGGATCAGAACGGCGGCGATCGCGAAGGCGGCGGCCGCAGCCGTGAACACGGCCGTCGGCGCCAGCGCGTAGAGAAGCCCCCCGACCGCCGGGCCGCAGATCGAGGCGGCCTGCCAGATCGAGGAGTTCCAGGCGACCGCGGCCCCGAACTGCTCGCGCGGCACGAGGTTCGGCATCATGGCCTGGCTCGCCGGATTGCCGAACGCCCGCCCGGTTCCGATGAGGATCGCGGCGAGGTAGACCGGCCAGACCCGGTCCGTCCCGAACCAGGCGCAGGCGAGGAGCCCGCAGGCGGCGAGGCTCGCGGTCGTGTGGGCCAGCACCACGATGCGCCGGCGGTCGAAGGTGTCGGCCACGTGCCCGGTGAAGACCGCGAAGGTGATCGCCGGCATGAAGGCCGCCAGGCCCACGAGGCCGAGCGCCCAGGCGCTCTGCGTCAGGTCGTAGACGAACCAGCCGATGCCGACGTTCTGCATCTGCATCGCGAGGCCCGACAGCAGGCGCGCGGCGCAGAACAGGCGGAAGTCGCGGCTGCGGAAGACGGCCCGGGTCGCAGGATCGATGGTCCGCAAGATCCGCTCAGCTCCGCAAGGCCGGGTGTCGGACGATCATGCCGCCTCGGGCCCGGGGGATCGAAGGCGGCGGCACGATCCTCATGCGAGTTCGTCGAGGACCTGCGGGAAGAGGCGCTGGTAGGCCTCGCCGTAGGTCATGGCTTTTCCCGAGTTGCGCCCGCCCTGCATGCCCCGGTTCAGGGCGACCCGGGTGTAGTACTCCCACAGGTGCTTCTGGGCCGCCAGGATCTCGAAGGCCTGGCGCTTGACCTCCCAGACTTCGTCGATGTTGAGGATCACGTTGGGCTTGTAGTTGCATTGCTCCGGCTGGTGCGGCTCGAACAGGAACACCGGGGGAGCGCTGTAGGCGAGATCGGGGCTCGGCTTGTGGCCCGCGGCTTGCGCGATGATGCGGGCCTCCTGCGCGAAGCGCGTCGCCTCCGGGTGATCGACGTTGTAGGGATCCTCGAGCGAGTGGGTGAGCACGAAGGCGGGCTTCACCTCCCGGTAGATGTCGATGAGGCGGTCCAGCATCTCAGGGCTGGTGCGAAGGGGGTAGTCGCCGGCGTCGAAGAACTCGATCTCGGCCCCGAGCGTCTCGGCGGCGCGCTCGGCCTCTTCGCGCCGCTGCGCCTTCACCTCGGACAGCGACACGTCGCCCTTCTTCCAGGCCCACTGGCTCTCGCCCCGCTCGCCGAACGAGAGACAGACGATCTTCACGCGATAACCCTTCTTCGCATGAAGGGCGATGGCACCGCCCGCACGCCACACGAAGTCGCCGGGATGGGCAGTGACGACAAGTCCGGTCTTTCCAGCAGTCATGGCAGCCTCAAAAGGAAGTGTTCAGAAGTTCAAGCAGCGTCGCGCCCGGCCTCGGAGGCAGGCGCCAAAGCCTCGTGAGCGAAGGCATGGCCTTCGAAGAGTAGGCGCGCTGTCCGCAGAAGACCGGCTTTCTCCACGACCGGGTTCTCCTCGGTGCCGCCCACTTCGATCACCACGCTGAACTCGCCGGTCGGATGCTCGACGGAGAGCGTCTTCTCGCGTCCCGGTGGGATCTGGGCCACACGCGAGGCGGGCGATCCGGGCAGCACGCAGGCGGTTGCAACGGTTACGGCCGCAAAGACGCCGATGGACGCGTGGCACTCATGGGGGATGAAGCTGCGGGTGCACACGTGCCCGCCGGCAACCGGCGGGGCCACCAGGGCCATCTTGGGCACAACTTTGGACGACACGTCGCCAAGGCCCATGAGCCGTCCGGCCTCCAGGCGGACTTCCTCCAGGCGCGCTTTCAGCTCCGTGTCCTTGTCGAGCGCGTCGCGCGGCTCATAGCCGGTCCGCCCGACAGCGGAGGCTTCGAGCACGACGACCGGCATGCCGTTGTCGATCAGGGTCACGTCGACGCCTGCGACCCGATCCACCGCATTGCCGGTCGGCAGCAGCGAGCCGCAGACGGAGCCCGCTGCATCCAGGAATTCCACCGCGATGGGAGCGGCGGTGCCCGGCACGCCGTCGATGCGGGCATCGCCGCCATAGACCACATGCCCGTCCCGAATCTGGACTGTCAGTTCCGCGATGGTTCCGGTGTTGACCGTATGCACGCGCACCCGGGTCGTAGGGGCAACGGCCTCCACGAGGCCGCGCTCGATGGCGAAGGGTGCTACACCGGCTAGGATGTTGCCGCAGTTTGGGGTCACGTCCACCTTCGGCTTGTCGACGCTCACCTGCCCGAACAGGAAATCGATATCGCAATCCGGTTGCTTCGACTTGGACACGATGGCGATCTTGCTCGTCAGCGGATGAGCGCCGCCGATGCCGTCGACCTGGCGCGGATCCGGGGATCCCATGATCGACAGGAGCAGTGCGTCACGCCTCTCCGGATCGGACGGAAGATCGTCAGCCAGGAAATAGGCTCCCTTGGAGGTTCCGCCTCGAAGGATCATGCAAGGAATGCGCGGCTGAATGGTCCTTCTCCCCTGACGTGGCGAATAAGGTCAAGGGAGGGTGCATCAGGGGTGCCTATGCAGCAAATGCTTTATTTATAGCTTTTGATGAATTTTTTTCAGGAGTCATGCCAGCTTCCTGGCCGCCCGCTTTGGGGAGCTGCCCTTCTCACCGGTGAAAACCTGCACGATGATCTTGCGCAGCTCGTCCGCCAATGGGGAGAGAGGTGTCCCGCGCCTTGAGATGATGCCGAGCTGGCGCGTGATGCTCGGATTGCGCAGGGGCACCAGCTTGAGGCCCCGCTCATCGACGGCATCGAAAGCGCGGCTGGGGATGACCGTCAGGGCGACGCCTGCCTTGACCAGCGCAACGGCTGTCTGGATATGCTGGACCTCGTAACGCCAGCTCAATCCCTCGCGCCGGCTCCCCAGGGCATCGTCGATGATCATGCGGTTGCCCGTCTGCGGGCTGATCCTGATCAGGGGCTCCTCCGTGAGGTCGGACCAGCTCACGGCCGGCTCTGCAGCCAGGGGATGATCCTCCGGGCAGACCAGGGTGAACGGGTCCTTGATCAGCATTTCGATATCGAAATCCCACCGGTGGGCGGCAACGAGGGTGATGCCGAAGGCGATCGTGCCATCCTGAACCAGGGTGCTGATCTCGTTGGCGGAGTTGTCGTAGATCCGCAGCACCACGTCCGGGTGCTGCTGCTGAAAGAGGCGCAGAGCCGAGGGCAGGCGGCCGGACGCGATAGTGGGAAGGCACCCTATGGAGAGCGTCTCCTGGCGGCTGCGGCCCTCCTGGCGCAGCTCGTCGAGGGATACGGAAAGGCTCTCGATGGTCTGCTTCACCTTCGGCAGGAGGTTGAGGCCGGCCTGGGTGAGCGAGACCTCCCGGGTGGTGCGGGAGAGAAGCTTTACGCCGAGATCCTCCTCCAGCTTGCGGATGCGATGGCTTAGCGCCGTCTGCGACAGGTTGAGATGGGCTGCCGCGAGCTGAAAGCTGCCCCGTTCCGCAATGGCCACGAAGGCATGAAGCCCAAGGAAATCTATTCGCATGATCGATCCGTTATCGGTGCGGCCGGTGGTCGGGCAGCTCAGATATATGAAGTATATTCATCAATCACCAAAAACAAACCATTTGCTTCATTTTAGCCCTATCGCATTTCATGGGGTGGACCATGCTGTCTCCGATCCATGACAGGGCTCGATCACCTGAATGACGCTTGTGCCGACGATCCCGCCGCCGCACCCCGATCCGAGGGTGCCGTCCTTCAAGCTCCCGCCCGGGAGCTGCGACACCCATTGCCACATCTTCGGGCCGGGCGACCGCTATCCTTATGTGCCGGAGCGCCCCTACACGCCGCCCGATGCCCCGCTCGAGATGCTTCGCGCCCTGCATGACCGCCTCGGCGTCGAGCGCGCGGTCATCGTCAATGCAACGCCCCATGGCCGCGACAACCGGGTAGTGACCGATGCCATCGCGCAGAGCGACGGGCGCTATAAGGGAATCGCCAATGTCGATGAGAGCTTTGGCGAGCGCGACCTCAGGGATCTCGCCGAGGCCGGCATAGAGGGCTGCCGCTTCACCTTCCTTCCGCGGCTTGGCCAGATGCCTGACATGAGCGCGTTTGATCGCATCGTCGAGCGCATCGCCGCCCTTGGATGGCATGTGGATCTTTATCTGCCCGCAACCCTGATCCAGGAGTTCCGGCCCCGCCTGATGAGCCTGCCAGTGCCTTATGTGCTCGATCACATGGGCGTGGTCGATGCGAGCCTCGGCATCGAGCAGCCAGGATTCGTCGCCCTGATGGACTTGGTTCGCGATGACGAGAAGTGCTGGGTGAAGGTCACCTGCCCGGAGCGCATCTCACGCGCCGGGCCTCCATTCCATGACGTTGCACCTTTCGGTCGCGCGCTGGTCGAGCTGGCGCCGGACCGTGTCCTGTGGGGAACCGACTGGCCGCATCCGAATGTGCCGGTCATGCCCGACGACGGCGATCTTGTGGATCTCGTGCCGCTCTACGCGCCGGATCCCGCCCTCCGGCAAAAGCCTCTCGTCGACAACCCGGCACGGCTGTTCAGATTCAACGATTGAACATCACACAACAAGAACACAGGGAAGGAAACCACATTCATGTTCGGGACGATCACCAGACGATCCATGATGCTGGCCGTCGCTGTTGCTGCAGGCCTAACAAGCTCGGGTCCGGCACTGGCGCAGGCGGATTATCCG